>JAJYQG010000194.1 GCA_021794775.1 Pseudomonadota bacterium | reverse complement strand
GGGCTGCCGTAGATGCCATCAACCGGCATTTTCGTACCGATCTCATCCATCCACACACGGATTGTGTCCGCGTCCGCGCCCAGCAGACCCACCTTTGTGCGCCCCGTCGCCTTATCGCGCAGGCCTCTGGTGCTTCCGGGAAAGATCCCATCGCGACAGAGTTTGCAACCTCGCGGCCACCGATTTCCACCTTGGGCAAACCCTTGATGGTCTCGATGGCTTCGGCTACAGCCTTTTCGACTACTTCTGGCTCAACGCCTTGGTAAGCCGATCGACTCTTTACGCGCCACGCGCGAAGTGCGCTTGGATCGATGCCTGGACACTTGCCCTGGTAGGCATGGTTCAGGCAGTGGTCAGCCGCGGCAGCAATGCGCTGCTCAATGGTCGGTTCCACTTCCAGCAGTTCGCAAATTTGCCCAAGGCTCGACCCTTCCCAGAATTTCTCTGGGCCAAATCCAAACCCGACATCACCCGGGTTGTGGTGGTCTACACTGACGTGGGCTTTTAGGCCCTGAACGCCACACTCTACCGTCACCACACGGGTCACGCCGCCTGGCATTTCTGCCGGTTGTCCGTCTTTCCTGACGAGCCCATTGGCCTTGTAGGCCGTACTCGGAGCAACGCTGGCTCCGTCTTTGGCGGCATAAAGAACGCCGCCCGATTCGCCCCGCTCGATACGATCATCGAGGTAGGCGTTAACCACCTCCTCGATTTCTCGCATTTCTGGGTCCATCGCACCTAAAACAAAAACTGTCTTCATCTTTCTCTCCAAAAAATCGACTCCTGCCCGAGCCGCGTGAATAGTAATCCCGTGGCAGCGGGTAGGATCAACTGGCAAGTTTTCGGCTTGCACTCTTGGAGTGACGATGTGACCAGGCTCTGCGGATGACGCTTCTTGGCCAATCCGCATCTCTCGTGCCGATTATGGTCATAGCCTCATCGAAAGGTATCCTCTCTGAAGCCATAATCAGACTTGATAGCCGTCTGCTCTTTGCTTCGGCTTTCGCCATGCCAAAAGACCATGATCGTAATGCGCTGACGTTGCTAACCCGCCCTTTACTTGCGCTCGCAAAATAGAACTGGTTCGCTGATTTGCCAGAAACAACTCCGGTGAAGTCATTGACGATCTTCCCGGTGTCCAGGTCCCGGATTAGGCGAGTGCCGTTTTTCAGCACGTCGAGTACAGGAAACATGTTGCTTTCTCCATATCATGGGAAGCAAACACCCAGCCGGGATGTTTGCCACCCCGGTGGGTAAATGTCCTGTTAGGACGCTTTGATTATCTTTGGCAGATCACTTTCGAGAAATCCCCGAAATTTTTCCACCATACCTTCCCCGTAAGGAATTACTTTTGCCGCTTTCTGGAATGTCCACTGACTTTCACAACCAAGCAGAATCGTTGGTGCTTTTTTGGGTAGTGCGCGTTTTCTGGCTTTGCCATCTAAATCTACATACCCATTGGCTTGATTCGCCGTTGCCTCGTTCACAGGCATCCCATCTCTGGTTGCGCGTAGAAAAATGACAGCCATGCGATCGTACGTCTTCTCGTAACGATTTAATGCGTACGACATCAGTGCTTTCCGCGCCTGAATGGTTTCCTCAGACTCCGGTCCGAGGACTACGATTATCTTGCTCATGAATCTACCTCCTTGTCTGAAGAAACTGTTAATCGAAGTTCGTGAATCTTTGCCGAGGCAAGTACACGAGGGTTTTTGTTTTGCCCGTTAGGGGCTAACGGGAACTTCGCCACCATTGTTTGGTGGTAGTTCTCGAATATTTTCCGAACGGACAATTGTCCTTGGTAACGCGCGGCCCATGTCCTGTCTTCACGGGACATAAGTTCCGCTTTGCGTTCCTCCGGAACTGGCTTCATTAAGCCTGCCTTTGCCATCCGATCACGGAAGGCCAGATAACCTGCAACACCTTGCATGGCGATACCTCCGGTAATGAGCGGGGTATCGCCCCTTGTCGGGGTTCGATACCCCGAGTGGGTTGGTTGGTTAGTGAGTGCGGTTGTGTGCCGCGCGGACAGCTACAAGTTGAACTTGCAGCCGTTCGATCAGCAGGCTTTGTTGCCGGATGATTTCATCAACCAGTTGATTGATGATGCCTGAGCAGTCAGGGTTCGCTCTGGCGGCCGCTATGGCTTTTTCAGCGTCCCAATTACTGTCTTCTAAGAACCCCTTCGCAGAGTTCTTGACGATTCCGTTTGTGGCGGAATCAATGGAATATCTAAGGCCTTTCTGCATGGAATTTTCTCCAGAAAAAAGGCACCGCCCTTGCGGGATAGTGCCTTGGTTAAAAAACACCGCCCGCTAGGGCTTTTGGGTTATGGTCGAGAATTGACCCGTCTGATATCCGGATCTTCCATCACCAGGTCATCGGTTTTTGGATCTTCCATCACTTCTTGATCTTGTTCTGGTTCATTTATCGATTTTTCATCGGTCTTTGGAATCCTTTCATTGAAGATTCTTTGAATCAGATCAATTAACTCTTTCTCCAAGTGGGGTGGTAACCCTCTGCACCGAGCACTCGCTATCGCCAGTGCAAGGTTGCCTTAATGGATGTTAGAAATTTCCATTGCTTCGTTGCTAATGTCCAGTTCTTGTTTTTCCATTTTTTATCTCCAAAATCGCCACCCGCTGCTCCGGTTGGCTGTTTTTCAAGCACCCGAAGCAGGGGTTTCTTTTTTAGTGGGCTATGCGGTACACGCCACCACTGGCCATCACGCGTACGCGTTGGCCAGGTGCGAACGATGAGTCCGCACCCTGAGTGACAAATATCCTTTGCCCGTTGTCCAGGCGAAGATCCACCTCGACACCGCCTTGTGTGCCCAGTGAATTCTGCGCCATCGTGCCGGCAGCACCACCGATGAGACCACCAAGGGCCGCAGCAAGGTACGAACCGTTTCCGTTCCCTACACGAGAACCAACCAGTCCGCCTATGGCAGCGCCGATTGCGCCACCACCGTACTGGTGGTACCCGTTGGTTCTGTTATGGATTTCAACCCGGCGAACCTGGAGGACGGTTCCTTCTTGGATCGTTCCAGTCATGCGAGTTTGATCCGCATAATAGTCCCGGCCACCTACAGGGGTGGCACAGCCAGCTAATGCTGCTGCCGCAACCATTGCAGTGACCATTGCGATTACTTTGAGTGCTTTCATGGTTTTTACTCCAAAAAAAACACCATCCCTGTCCGGATGGTGTTCGTTGAGAACGAAATACCCGGACAGGGGTTAAAATCAGAAGATTACTTGTTTGCCTTCTACGGTTGGAATCGTTTTTGGCGCAGGCTCCATTGCCCGGGAAAAGTTATCCCGAGGCCTTGGGAGCGGCGGCGGTGATCCAACAGATGACTGCGCGACCGGCCTTTCGATTTGACGAGGTTGGGCTGGTTGCGCCACAGGCCTTGCCACAGGACGTCTCATTGGAGCAACGGGGCGCCGTGAGGGAACGGGACGTGACGGATGTGCTTGCGCTTCCGCCTGTTCCGTTCTTGTTTCGTAAGCCGCCTGCTGGCAGTGATGATCAGATTCCGAATCGGGCTGATGCACATGACCTGACTGGTCAAGTGCCGGAACGATCGCGATGTCGTCGGCAACTATCTCCAGCTTAGATCTTGGCTCCCCAGTCTCTTTGTCCTTCCATGAGGAAGTCTGGAGGTGGGCAGTGATCTTTACGGTTACCCCTTTTCTGAGGTATGCCTGAGCGATCGCTATGTTTTTATCAAACATCACGATCGACACCCAAGTGGTCTTGGTTTGTGGCGCTCCCGTAGAGTCACGCCAGTAACTGTTTGTAGCCACTCGAATTGTGGCAACTTTCTCTCGGATGTCAGGGTTATCCCCTAGACGTCCGCGAATGACGACGTAATTTTCGTCCATTGGGCTTCTCCTGTAAAGAGATAGCCCTATGCCTCATAAATGGCTTAGGGCCATCTATGGGCTGCTGGTATCCGACCAGTTCGGGTTTTCACACTCGCGTTATAACAACCAATATGAGGATATGTCAAGTTTTGTTCATTTTCGACCTGCTGACACCCAGAGCCCATCTGGACTTGCTTCCCCTCCGTACTTTTTGTTTGGCTGGACGTTTCCGCATGTCTGCGCCCAAATCAACCCTCGCCAATTAAAGTCCACCGATCACAAGTCGTTATTTTCAATCCTTCGTTGCAATAGGTTGTTGGGTGCACAATAGGTCACATAAAAAAGCCCCGCATTTCGCGAGGCTTGTCCTTTGTTTTTTGCCTATTTCGGTTTTCTTAGATTGTGCACGTGGATGTTGATTTCTCGATCTAGTGGCATCTCATTTTCCAAATCAAGATCACCGAGCGCCACGAGTGATCCATCATCGTCTGGATTTACTGCCATGAGTACATCGTCCTTGCCCAAGGAAATGTCTCCAACGTACGAGGCAACATAGCGATTGATTCCTTGATCGCATTCCAGTTTGTATTTGCGATAGGCCAATGGGATTAACATCCGATCCGTTATTACAGAATGAACGATGGTGTCGCCATTGCGTTTGTACTCGATCCTTGCAAATGAAAGATGCAGTTTGCTTACCTGCGCAAGCTTGATGCCCCGCTTCTTCCCTTCTGCGTCCAGAATCTTCCACCGCATATCTCTGCCATTGATCTTTCTTTCCCAGGCGTTCTGCCGCCAAAGATCAACCCATGCTTTAGCCATATCAAGAATGTTCCATTGGAACAGTTTTGCAATATTGGTATTGGCCCAATCTAGGTCTTCAGGATATACGTGATCCTTTCTCGCTTTGAAGAATCCAGCTACCGAATTGATCGTTGGGAATATTCCCTGATCATTAATCAACAGCCAATCATTGCCATCTGAGTCGATGTATTGGAATGGAACCTGTTCCATTGAGACAGGATCAACTTTGCTGGCAATATCAAATCGATCGAACTTTGATCGAAGCGCTAACATCTGTTTTCGGATTTCATCATTCATTTTCTTGCTTGTCCCTTTGCGATAGTTATCCGGGCTTGCCGCCCTTCAATA
>JAJYQG010000096.1 GCA_021794775.1 Pseudomonadota bacterium | reverse complement strand
GAACTGGCTCGGGTCGTTGATGGTGGTCTCGACACGCACCACGTTGGTCTGGGGACCGGCCCCATCGTAGACATGCGCCACATCGCGGACATGGATCAGCGCCCCGCTCGGGGTACGCAACGGAATATCGTTGAGCTGCTCGATCCGTGAAAAACTGGCATTGAGCTTGACGAAGACTTCACGATGCCCGATTTTCTCCGTACCAGCGGGCACGATCAGGTTCTGGTTGGCCAGCGCCAGCGTCACGTCATTCGCCGACAAACCGTAATTGCGCAAAGCCTCGGGCTCGAGATCGACCTGAACCTGACGCAATTGCCCCCCATAAGGGTAAGGCAAGGAAGCTCCAGCCACGGTGGCCAGCTGGGTACGGATAAAGTTGTTGCCGAAATCAAACAGCTGGGATTCGGTCAGACGGGTGCTGTCCAGAGCCAGCTGAATCACCGGCACACTGGAGGCGTTGTAGGCCAGAATGAAGGGAGGGGTCATACCCGGCGGCATCTGGCGCAGCAAAGTTTGCGAAATGGAGGTGATCTGGGCCACCGCAAGGTCTTCGTTCACCCTGGGCTGAAAGAAATACTTGACCACCGAAATGCCGTTGAGCGATTGGGACTCGATGTGTTCGATGTCGTTCACCGTCGTGGTGGCCACCCGTTCGGTGAATGAGGTGATATGGTCGGCCATGTCCTGGGGTGGCATGCCTGCGTAGTTCCATACCACGGAGACCACGGGAATATTGATATTGGGCAGAATGTCCGTGGGGGTGCGACGGATGCTGACGCCCCCCAGCAAAACGATGAGCAGTGCCATCACCAGAAAGGTGTGGGGACGCTGCAAGGCCAAACGCACGATCCACATGCACGAACTCCGGAACCATCGCCAAAGGACCAATATATATTATCGATAATTTCACGTCAATCGCCACCGTGACCGCTGCTTGTCATGTCTGTTATGATCTCGCCAGACTTACAAGGGAGCCTATAAACCATGATTCTCGTGACTGGCGGGGCCGGATTCATCGGCGCAAATTTCGTTCTCGACTGGCTCGCCACCAGCGATGAAGCGGTGCTCAATCTGGACAAGCTGACGTATGCGGGCAACCGCGACAATCTCGCCGCTCTGGCCCAGGATTCGCGCCATCGTCTGGTGGTGGGCGATATTGGCGACCGCGCGCTGGTGGATGCGCTGTTGCAGACCCATCGCCCACGGGCGGTCATCAACTTTGCGGCCGAAAGCCATGTGGACCGCTCGATACACGGCCCCGCCGCTTTCATCGATACCAACATCGTCGGCACCTTCCAGCTGCTGGAAGCCGTACGCCAGCATTGGAATGGGCTTGAACCCGAGGACCAACAGCGCTTTCGCTTTTTGCATGTTTCCACCGATGAAGTCTACGGCTCACTGGCGGCCAACGAGCCTGCCTTCAGCGAAACCACAGCCTACGCCCCCAACAGCCCCTATTCGGCATCCAAGGCGGCCTCCGACCATCTGGTGCGAGCCTGGCATCATACTTACGGGTTGCCGGTGCTGACCACCAACTGTTCCAACAACTATGGTCCGTTCCAGTTCCCCGAGAAACTCATTCCGCTGATGCTGCACCATGCCCTGACGGGTAAGCCGCTGCCTGTTTACGGCGATGGCGCCAACATCCGTGACTGGCTCTACGTCGGTGACCACGCTGCCGGCATCCGGCGCGTGCTGGAGGCCGGACGCCTTGGAGAAACCTACAACATCGGTGGCGACAGCGAGCGCACCAACCTTCAGGTGGTGCATGGACTCTGCGATATGCTCGATCGTTTGCGCCCCGACCCGCAGGGATCCTACCGCCGCTTGATCCGTTTTGTCAGCGACCGACCGGGCCATGATCGCCGGTATGCCATCGACGCCCGCAAGATCCGCACCGAACTGGGCTGGGCCCCGGCCCACTCTTTTGAAAGCGGCCTGGAACATACGGTGGCCTGGTACCTATCCCATGCAACCTGGGTCGAACGCATCACCAGCGGCGCCTACCGCGATTGGCTTGCCACCCACTACCAATAAAGGAACGACATCGATGAGAAAAGGACTGATTCTGGCCGGTGGCTCCGGCACCCGCCTCTACCCTGTCACTCAGGCGATGTCCAAACAGCTGCTGCCGGTCTACGACAAACCGATGATCTATTATCCTATCAGCACGCTGATGCTGGGCGGGATGCGCGATATCCTGATCATTTCCACACCCCAGGACACCCCCCGTTTTCAACAGCTGCTGGGCGATGGCCGTCGCTGGGGCCTTCACCTCGAGTATGCGGTGCAGCCCGAACCTGGCGGACTCGCTCAAGCTTTCCTGATCGGAAAATCGTTCATTGGAGAAAATCCCAGCGCCTTGGTCCTGGGCGATAACCTGTTTTACGGACATGACTTTGCCGTCAAGCTGAAACATGCCGAACGGGAACAAGGCGCCACGGTGTTTGTGTATCCGGTCAGCGACCCCGAGCGTTATGGCGTGGCCGAGTTCGACGCCCACGGTCGCGTCATCGGCCTGGAGGAAAAACCCCTCGAGCCACGCTCACGCTACGCCGTAACGGGTCTTTACTTTTACGACAACAGCGCCTGCGACAGAGCCGCAATGCTGGTTCCATCGGCCCGCGGTGAACTGGAGATCACCGACCTCAACCGCAGTTATCTGGCGGATCAGGCACTGAATGTGGAAGTGTTGGGGCGGGGTTTTGCCTGGCTCGACACCGGTACCCACGATTCCCTGCTGGAGGCGGCGCAGTACATTCAGACCATCGAAAAGCGCCAGGGACTCAAGGTGTCCTGTCCGGAAGAAATCGCCTACCGACAAGGCTGGATCGATGCCGGTCAACTGGAAGCCCTGGCCCATCCTCTGCGCAAGAATGGCTACGGCGCGTACCTGCTCCAGGTGTTGCGCGAACGCATCCTGTAACGACCGGACAAGGACCGGGGTTCAGACAAAAATCCAGGGTTCCCGCTGGGCCCGTCCGGTTTCGTAGGTACGGATGGCCTCGGCATGCTCCAGCGTCAAACCAATCTCATCCAACCCGCGCAACAGGCAATCCCGCCGAAAAGCGTCAACCGCAAACGGCAGGCTGGTACCGGAAGGTAAAGTCAGGCGACAGGAAGCCAGATCGACAGTCAGGCGGTAACCCGGTGAAGCTTCCACGTCACGAAAAAGATCATCTATGATTTTTGATTCCAAAACAATTGGAAGCAATCCATTCTTAAAGCAATTATTAAAAAATATATCGGCAAAACTGGGAGCAAGAATGACGCGAAAGCCATAATCGTCGAGCGCCCAAGGTGCATGTTCGCGGCTGGATCCGCAACCAAAATTCTCGCGTGTCAATAAAATCTCGCCACCCTGATAACGGGCTTGGTTCAGAACAAAATCGGGGTTCACATGGCGCTGATGGTTATCCTGACCCGGTTGGCCTTCATCCTGATAGCGCCAGGCATCGAACAGATTGGGGCCAAAACCCGAACGGTGAATCGACTTCAGGAACTGTTTCGGGATGATCGCATCGGTATCGACATTGGCGCGATCGAGAGGTACCACCAGACCATTCAACGCAGTAAAAGCACGCATCAGAAACTCTCCCGGACATCGACAAAATGGCCGGCGATGGCCGCTGCTGCCGCCATGGCCGGGCTCACCAAATGGGTCCGCCCTCCCGTACCCTGTCGCCCCTCGAAATTGCGATTGGACGTCGAAGCGCAACGCTCACCGGGACTCAGGCGGTCTTCATTCATCCCCAAACACATCGAACAGCCTGGGTGACGCCATTCAAAACCTGCATCGAGAAACACGCGATCCAGCCCTTCGGCCTCAGCCTGCGCCTTCACCAACCCCGAACCCGGCACCACCATGGCCAGCTTGACGGTAGCGGCAACATGGCGCCCTTGCACCACGGTGGCCGCAGCCCGCAGATCTTCGATGCGCGAATTGGTACATGAGCCGATGAAAATTTTATCGACAGCGATTTCGCGCATCGGTGTGCCCGCAATCAATCCCATGTACTGCAAGGCTCTTTCCATGCCCTGACGGCGCACCGGATCGGCTTCGGCCCAGGGGTCAGGAACCCGATCCCGAATGCCCACCACCATCTCAGGGGAAGTCCCCCAGGTAACCAGGGGTTCAATGTCCGCTGCATCAAAAACCAGATCGCGGTCGAAAACGGCCCCTTCGTCGCTGTGCAGCGTACGCCAGTAATCGAGCGCAAGGGACCAATGCTTGTCCTGCGGCGCATAAGGACGCCCTTTCAAATAGGCAAAAGTGATCTCGTCAGCGGCCACCAGACCGGCCCTGGCCCCAGCTTCGATCGCCATGTTGCATAAGGTCATGCGCCCTTCCATGGACAAGGCGCGGATGACCGAACCGGCGAATTCGATGGCATACCCCGTGCCCCCTGCGGTACCGATGCGGCCGATGAGGAACAGCGCCACATCCTTGGCCGTCACGCCAGCCGCAAGTTGACCCTCGACCGACAGACGCAGGGTGCGCGAAGGCCGCGCCACCAAGGTTTGCGTGGCCATCACATGCTCCACTTCGGAAGTGCCGATGCCGAAGGCCAAAGCGGCAAAAGCGCCATGGGTGCTGGTATGGGAATCGCCACAGACCACCGTCATGCCCGGCAGGGTAGCCCCCTGCTCCGGCCCCATGACATGGACGATGCCCTGACGCCGGTCCCCCATCGGGTACAGCGTGACGCCAAAAGCTTGGCAATTGGCCGCCAGGGTTTCCACCTGCACCTTCGAAATGGGATCGCGAATGTCGCTCTGATCCACCGTCGGCGTATTATGGTCTGCCGTGGCGACGATGCTGCCGACGCGCCATAAGGGACGCCGAGCCAGCGCCAAGCCTTCAAAGGCTTGCGGGCTGGTGACTTCATGCACCAGATGGCGGTCGATGTACAGCAACGCGGTACCATCGTCTTCGCTGCGCACCACATGGGCTTGCCACAACTTGTCGTAAAGGGTTTGTGCCGTCATCGCAGAAGTCCTATTCAAGAACCGACCATTATGACATAGCATCCCCTTGCCGTGTCTGTCAGCGTCCGTCTCAG
>JAJYQG010000038.1 GCA_021794775.1 Pseudomonadota bacterium | reverse complement strand
GCGAGTGCCCTGATTTTACGGACGGATGGTGTCCATTTGGCAACGGTCGATGCCGAGAACAAAATCCTGCTCAAGCATGTGACGGTTGGACGTGACTTTGGTCCGGAAGTGGAAATTCTGGATGGAATCAAGGCGGATGACCGCGTCATTGACAGCCCGCCAGACGCCATCGAGAATGGTGAGCTGGTGACGATATCGAAGCCGGCCGCAGCGGATAAGGAAGCAAAATGAACGGGAGAAAAACCGTTCGCGCGTTGACGATGATCTTGGCAGCAGTTGGCGTGGCGGGCTGCTCCTTGATGCCCGATTACCATCGTCCCGACATGCCAAAGACGGAGACGTTCAAGGAAGACGGACTTTGGCGTTTATCGCGGCCAGCGGATAAGCAGCCGCGCGGTGACTGGTGGGTTCATTACCATGACCCTGAGTTGGATGTGCTGGAATCGAAACTCAACCAGGACAACTTGGTGATCCAGGAAGCATTGGCACGTTACGATGCTGCAACCGCCTTTCTGACGGAAGAGAACGCCCAGCTTTATCCTGAAATCAACCTGACGGGCAACGAATTGACCAACCGCCAGTCGGTCAACCGGCCTCATCGGGGACAAGGGCAGCCGAATATCTATGGCAATACTGCGCTGGGCGGTGGCTTCATTTACGAAATAGACTTTTGGGGTGCCATTCGCAGCGCCATCGCTTCCGCTGAAGCCAGTGCTGCGGCCAGCAAAGCGGATATCGAGAGCGCGCGTTTGAGTCTGGAGGCCATGCTGGCCACCAGTTACATCAAATTGCGCGGTTTGGATGCCGAACTCGGGCTCCTGCGCTTCTCTATCGATGCCTACGATAAGGAACTGCAGATGATGCAGCGCCGCCACGATCAAGGAACCGTGTCGGGTCTTGATGTGGCGCGCTCGGAGGCTTTGCTGGAACAAACCCGTGGCCAGTTGGCCCGGGTGACGGGAACCCGTGCATTGTACGAGCATGCCTTGGCTGTGCTCGTGGGCCAGGTTCCCAGCCAGTTCTCGCTGGCTGAGGATGCGCAATGGACCACCAAGATTGTGTATCCCTTGATTCCCTCGGCCATTCCTTCGACGGTGCTGCAGCGTCGCCCGGACATTGCGGCAGCAGAGCGTCGTGTGGCAGCCGCGAATGCCGAGATTGGCGTGGCGCGGGCTGCCTTTTATCCGACCATTTCTCTCGCTGCTCTGGGGGGCTTCCAGAATACCGGCTATGGTCCGTTGCTCAGTACGCCCAACAGCTTTTGGTCGCTGGGCCCCCTGGCTTTTTTCAACATCTTTGATGCGGGTGCACGCCAGGCCGTGGTCGATCAGGCCAGTGCCAAGACTCGGGTAGCGACGGCGGCTTATAAAAACACCGTACTCAATGCTTTTCGTGAAGTTGAAGACAGTCTTTCCCAGTTGCACAATTTGAGCGAACAGGACCAACATGAGTTGTTGGCCGTCAAAGCAGCGCGGCATACCTACGACCTTGCCATCAACCGTTACCGTGAGGGAGCGGTCAGCTACCTGGAAGTGATCGATGCCGAGAATGTGCGTCTCGCCACGGAACGCTCGGAACTTAATGTAGGAACGGCACGTTTGCAAGCTTCTGTCGATCTGATTCGCGCGATCGGCGGTTCATGGTAAGTTGCACTGTTCGAGTGTCAGGATAAGCCATGTACGCTATTGTTGAGCTGGCGCTGAAACGCCCCTATACCTTTACGGTACTGGCGCTGCTTATCCTTCTTTTTGGTCCCTTGGCGGCTCTGCGTACGCCGACGGATATCTTTCCCGAGATACGCATCCCGGTGATCAGTGCCGTATGGTCCTATACGGGCATGCAACCGGAAGACATGGCGGGTCGGGTGATTTATGCCTATGAGCGCTATTTGAGCTCGACCGTAAATGACATCGAGCATATCGAATCCCAATCGTTACCCGGCTATGGCATCGTCAAAATATTTTTCCAGCCTACTGTCGATATTCGCACCGCCACGGCGCAGGTAACGGCGATTTCTCAAACAGTTCTGAAACAGATGCCGCCGGGCATCACTCCACCGCTGATCCTTAATTACAACGCCGCCACGGTACCGATTCTGCAACTGACGCTATCCGGTAAAGGTATTCCGGAGCAGAAACTGTTTGACCTTGGTCAGAACTTCATCCGTCCCCAGTTGGCCACGGTGGCTGGCAGCGCCATTCCCTCTCCCTACGGCGGCAAGGTACGTCAGATCCAGATCGATCTGGATCCTGTGGCCATGCAGTCCAAGGGTCTTTCTCCCGACGATGTGGGCAAGGCTCTGGCTGCCCAGAATTTGATCATTCCGGCGGGTACGGAAAAAATGGGCTCTTTTGAGTACACCATCAAGATCAACGACAGCCCGGACGAGTTTGACACGCTCAACAACATGCCTGTCAAACAGGTTAACGGTGCCACCATCTTCATTCGGGATGTTGCTCATGTGCGCGATGGGTATCCCCCACAAATCAACATTGTGCGCGTCGATGGGGCTCACTCGGTGTTGATGACGGTGCTCAAGAACGGGGCGGCCTCGACGCTTGATATCATCGATGGCGTGAAAAAAATGGTTCCGCTGCTCAAGCAGACTTTGCCGGACAGTTTACGACTTTCCACGGTTGGCGATCAGTCTGTGTTCGTCAAGGCGGCGGTATCGGGAGTGGTGCGAGAAGGGATTATTGCCGCCGCTTTGACCAGTTGCATGATTCTCCTGTTTCTCGGAAGTTGGCGTTCGACCCTGATCATCACGGCTTCCATTCCTCTGGCGATTCTTTCGGCCATCATCGGGCTGTCAGCCATTGGTGAGACGCTCAACGTCATGACGCTGGGCGGACTGGCTTTGGCCGTCGGGATTCTGGTGGATGATGCCACGGTGACCATCGAAAACATCAACTGGCACCTAGAACAGGGCAAGAGGGTCACGGATGCGATTCTCGATG
The DNA here is from genome assembly GCA_021794775.1 of Pseudomonadota bacterium. GTDB lineage: Bacteria > Pseudomonadota > Gammaproteobacteria > Burkholderiales > Ferrovaceae > Ferrovum. The sequence goes on along the minus strand of JAJYQG010000038.1, from coordinate 2,111 downwards.
GGGCGCGCCAGATTGTGGGCCCGGCTTTTGTAGCGCTGTTGAGCATTTGTATCGTGTTCATCCCGATGTTCTTTCTGACGGGGGTGTCACGCTATCTGTTCGTACCCATGGCGGAATCGGTGGTATTTGCCATGGTCTCATCCTTCATCCTTTCCCGTACCTTTGTTCCAACAGCGGCCAACTTTTTGCTGCGTGAGCATGATGCTCATGCTCCCCGAGCAACCCATATTGCAGCCCGCTTCCAGCATGGCTTTGAACAGCGCTTTGCCCATATCCGCAGCTACTATCTGGTTTTGATTTCCCTTGTCATGAAGCATCGTAAAGGCTTTGTAACGGGATTTCTCGGGGTGGTGCTGCTGTCTTTCGGGTTGGTGCCATTTCTCGGGCGCAATTTTTTCCCGGCGGTTGATGCCGGGCAGATCAAATTGCATGTGCGCGCTCAAGTGGGTACGCGGGTGGAGGAGACCGCGGCGCTTTTTGACCATATCGAAGATGCCATCCGCCATGAAATCCCCTCCTCGCAGCTTGACAGCGTCGTGGATAACATCGGTTTGTCGGTAAGCCCCATCAACCAGTCTTTCATCAATACCGGAACCATTGGGCCACAGGATGGCGATATCCTGATCACGCTGAAAGAGCATCATGAACCAACGGATCAGTTTGTCAAAATTCTGCGTACCGAATTGCCCCGACAGTTTCCTGGCAACAGCTTTGCATTCCTGCCGGCAGATATGGTCAGCCAAATTCTTAATTTTGGGGCACCTGCTCCCATTGACATCAAGATCATGGGGCCCCGTCACGATGAAGATTTGGCTTATCTTGAAAAGATTCTTTCCGAAGTGAATCATGTGGATGGGATTGCGGATGCCCGTATCCAGCAGTCCATGAACTATCCCCAGTTCGATGTGAACGTCAACCGTGTGTATGCCAGTACGCTCGGGATAACGGAAAAGAATGTGACGGACAGTTTGGTCAATACGTTATCCGGCAGCGGTCAGGTTGCCCCCAATTTCTGGCTCAATCCGCGTAACGGGGTTTCTTATCCCATCGTCGTGCAGACGCCGCAATATTTTGTCGATACCCTGGCGGCCCTGGAAAACATCCCGATTACTTCGCCGTCTGCCAAGACGCTGCAATTGTTGGGGGGCGTTGCCGAAATTGTGCGCGATCGCGGGGAAGCGGTGGTCACCCATTATGCGATTCAGCCGTCGTTCGACATCTTTGCAACGATTCAGGATCGTGACCTTGGTGGTGTCGCAGCGGATATCCAGCGTATTCTCGATCGCCATAAATCTCACCTGCCGCGCGGTGCGACGATTGTGCTTCAGGGCCAGGTTCCGATCATGCAAACGGCTTTTTCGGGACTGTTGTTCGGTTTGTTGGCAGCGGTCATGCTGATCTATTTGTTGATTGTGGTGAATTTCCAATCCTGGCTCGATCCATTTGTGATCATTACGGCTTTGCCAGCGGCTCTCGCCGGCATTGTCTGGATGCTGTTCACGACCCATACCACGTTGTCGGTTCCGGCCTTGACCGGGGCCATCATGTGTATGGGGGTGGCGACCGCCAACAGTATTTTGGTGGTCAGCTTTGCGCGGGAGCGCTTGCTCGATTGCAAAAATGCGGTTCAGGCCGCCATTGAGGCAGGGGTGAGTCGTTTCCGCCCGGTGCTCATGACGGCGCTGGCCATGATCATCGGCATGGCGCCCATGGCCTTTGGCATGGGCGAAGGTGGGGAGCAGAATGCCCCTCTGGGACGTGCCGTGATAGGTGGCTTGATGCTGGCGACGATGGCCACCTTGATCTTTGTGCCCGTGGTTTTCAGTTTGGTTCACGAAAACGATCGTTTCGATAAAGTTCAAAGCGACGACGAAGACGATTAGTGGTATAAAAGCAACAGTTTTGTAAGCGGAGTTTACGTGCTGTAGCAATTTTGTCATAATGCTCGGCTAACATCCCCAAGAATCTGCACTGGACGTAATCAGGACAAAGTGTCAGACGAAGGGATTGTTAACCTGAATTTATGGAGACAAAATGAAAAAATCGCTATTCGCACTTGCAGCTTTGTCTGCCGTGGCCGGTTCCGCCCACGCGGATGTATCCCTCTACGG
>JAJYQG010000210.1 GCA_021794775.1 Pseudomonadota bacterium | reverse complement strand
AGAAGGGCCTGTGACGATGGTGACGGTACCCGATTTGCTGCAGGCAGCGCCAAAACTTTGGACCGAAAGCGAGGTGCGCATCAGCTTTGCCCGCGCGACCGATATCGATTCTGCAGCGGTGGCATTGATGTTGCAATGGCGACGTGAGGCCCAGGCGCGCGGAATGTCGCTGGTGTTTGAGGATATCCCCCATAATCTCAAGACGTTGCTGGCTCTTTATGGCTTGAGTTTTCTTGCTGGAGTTGGTGACCCCGCATGAAGGGCGACGTTCACGCCATTGAAGTTTGCGATGTACGGAAGCATTACACAGGGGTTCAGGCGTTGCAGAAGGTCGACCTTACCGTGGAATGTGGGGAATTTTTTGCGCTTCTGGGCCCCAATGGCGCTGGTAAAACAACCCTGATCAACTTGCTGGCGGGTTTGGTCCGCCCCGATGCCGGGGTGCTGCGGGTGATGGGGCATGATGTGGTGCGGGATTTTCGGGGGGCCCGGCGCGCACTGGGTGTCGTGCCGCAAGAATTGGTGTTTGATCCTTTCTTTTCCGTGCGTGAAACCTTGCGTCTGCAATCGGGGTATTTTGGGTTGCGGCGCAACGATGACTGGATCGATGAAGTGCTCGACAACCTGCAACTGACCAACAAGGCCGATGTCAATATGCGCGCCCTCTCTGGGGGCATGAAAAGACGGGTATTGATTGCCCAGGCTCTGGTTCACCGTCCGCCTGTGATCATTCTGGATGAGCCAACGGCAGGGGTGGATGTGGCTTTGCGCCAGACGTTGTGGCAGTTCGTGCGGCGTTTGAATGAGGAAGGGCATACCATTTTGCTGACCACCCACTATTTGGAAGAAGCGGAGGCGCTTTGTCGGCGCGTGGCGGTGCTGCGGCGCGGCTGTCTGGTGGCTTGCGATACGCTGGAAGGGTTGTTGCGTGCGCGCCAAGCCTCCAGCCTGGAAGAGGCGTTTGTCGATCTGGTCAAGGAAGAGGCGTGACATGGGGGTAGGATTCAGGACATTGGCAGGGAAAGAGATTTTGCGATTCTGGAAGGTTTCGTTGCAGACCCTGCTTGCTCCTTTGGTATCGACATTGCTTTATCTGGTGGTGTTTGCTCAAGTTATGGGGCAACGGCCCAGCCCCTATGGCAGTTCGGTCAGTTATGCTTCTTTTCTGGTTCCAGGGCTGGTGATGATGTCGATGTTGCAAAATGCGTTTGCCAACAGTTCGTCCAGTTTGGTCCAATCCAAGGTGACCGGAAACATCGTTTTTGTCTTGTTGGCACCCATTTCGGAGGCTGAGTTTCTTGGGGCTTATGTGATGGCCTCTATGGTGCGGGGTGTGCTGGTGGGTATGGTTGTCTGGTTGACGGCTTCGTTCTTTTTCGGGGTGCAGCTCCACGCCCTTGTCTGGGTGTTGGTGTTTTGTCTGCTGGCGACATCCCTGGCGGGTCTGTTGGGCGTGCTGGCGGGCATTTGGGCTGAAAAATTTGATCAAATGGCGGCCTGGCAGAATTTTCTTATTTTGCCGCTGACTTTTCTTTCCGGCGCATTTTATTCCATTCATGCTTTGCCGGGGCCATGGCGCACATTGTCCCGCTTCAATCCCTTTTTTTACGCCATCGACGGGTTTCGTTATGGACTCATTGGCGCCAGTGATGTCGCACCCATGACCTCATTGATCGTTGTCGGAAGTGTGACTTTGGCTTTATCATGGGGGACTTTGGTTTTGTTGCGGAGCGGTTGGCGCTTGCGCCCGTGACGGTTTTATGGCGCTACGGATGAAGGCTCATGGTTTATCCTGAAGATATCAAGCGGTACATTGAAAGTGGGTTGGCTTGTCAACATGTTGAAGTCAGCGGCGATGGGCATCACTTTGAGGCTACGATCGTCAGCGCGCTTTTCGCTGGCAAGTCGAGGGTGGCACAGCATCAGTTGGTCTATCGTGCGCTGGGTGATCGCATGCGTGAAGAGATTCATGCGCTGTCGATGCGCACCTTGACACCTGACCAGTGGGACGAAATCGGACAAGGTTGAGGAGTTGCCGTGGATCGTCTGATCATTGCCGGTGGGCGCCCTCTCGAAGGAGAGATTGGTGTGTCAGGGGCCAAGAATGCCGCACTCCCGATACTTTGTTCGGCGCTGTTGTCGGCTGAGCCCTTGACGGTGGCTCGCGTACCGCAGTTGCGGGATGTGACAACGTTGTTGCGCCTGCTTAAAGGCATGGGCGTCGAGGTGGAGACGGAAGGGGATAAGGTGCGTCTCGCCGCGCCCAATACCCTGGAACCGGTGGCATCGTATGACTTGGTGAAAACCATGCGCGCGTCGATTCTGGTTCTAGGGCCGCTGTTGGCCCGTTTTGGCCATGCGCGTGTGTCCCTGCCAGGCGGGTGTGCCATCGGTGAGCGTCCGGTGGATTTGCATCTCAAGGGTTTGCAGGCCATGGGAGCCCAGCTGGCGGTCGAGCATGGCTATATTGTGGCTACGGCAGGACGGCTGCAAGGGACGCACATTTTCATGGATACCGTGACGGTTACAGGCACGGAGAACCTGATGATGGCGGCTACGCTGGCGGAGGGAATCACGGTTCTGGAGAATGCTGCGCGGGAGCCGGAAGTGGTGGATCTTGCGCAATGCTTGGTGGGTATGGGGGCGCGCATCACGGGGCATGGTACCGATGTTATTACCGTCAAAGGGGTGCCGGCGTTGCATGGAACAGCCCATTCGGTCATGCCGGATCGCATCGAGACAGGGACATTCCTGGTCGCAGCGGCGGCAACGGGGGGGCATGTGCGTGTTACGGGTGTTCGTCCGCGAACCCTGGATGCGGTGCTCGATAAGCTGCGCGAAGCCAATGCCAAGGTCGAGTGCGGTACCGATGACATACGCTTGACGATGCGAGGTGCCAACCACGGGGTCAGTCTGCGCACGGCGCCCTATCCCGCCTTTCCAACAGACATGCAGGCCCAGTTCATGGCCATGAATGCGGTGGCCCAGGGAACCACGGTGATCACCGAAACGATTTTTGAAAACCGGTTCATGCATGTACAAGAGTTGCGCCGCCTCGGAGCCAACATCGAGGTTGAAGGCAATGCGGCCATCATTCGTGGTGTACAAGGTCTGGATGGCGCTACGGTTATGGCAACGGATCTCCGTGCCTCGGCGAGCCTGGTGATCGCGGGACTGATTGCGCGGGGAGAAACGATCATCGATCGTATCTACCATCTGGATCGTGGCTATGAGAGACTGGAACATAAGCTGAGGGAATTGGGCGCAGAGGTCCGTCGTGACCATGCTGGTGCCATTGAGTAGAGGATATTCATGACTGATCTGGTGCCAAACACCCCTTTTGAGGGCATTACATTGGCTCTGTCGAAGGGCCGCATCTTTGGTGAAACGGTCCCATTGCTGGCCCGTGCAGGCATAAGCCCGCTGGTGGATCCCGACACATCACGGCAACTGATTTTGCCGACGACCCGGGCGGATGTCAGGTTGGTGATCGTGCGTGCTTCCGATGTGCCGACTTACGTCGAGCGGGGCGCGGCCGATCTGGGCGTGGCGGGGTTGGATGTGCTGCTGGAGCACGGCGGGGCCGGGTTGCATCAACCTGTGGATCTCTGCATTGCCCGTTGTCGTCTGATGGTGGCGGTGCCTCAGGGCTTCGATTATGAAGGTGCCATACGGCGTGGGGCGCGCCTGCGTGTGGCCACCAAATATGCCGCCCTGGCGCGGGCGCATTTTGCGGCCAAAGGGGTCCATGTGGATCTCATCAAATTGTATGGCTCGATGGAACTGGCTCCGCTGACAGGGCTGGCCGACGCCATTGTGGATCTGGTCAGCAGTGGCAATACGTTGCGTGCCAATCATTTGGTGGCGGTGGAACCCATTGCGGACATCAGTTCCCGGTTGGTGGTCAATGGCGCGGCGTGGAAACTGCAGCGTGCGCGTCTGGCGCCCTTGGTGCAGATCATCGAACAAGGTGTGATCGAAGCGTCGAAAGGAGAACCCTCATGAAATTGCGCCGCATGCATTCGTCCGACGCCGGTTTTGATGCCGAACTGGCCCGTCTGACCTCCTTCGACAGTGCCCTGGATGAAAAAGTGGAACAAGTGGTACGTACCATTCTGGAAGACGTACGGGGTCGCGGGGACTTGGCTCTGCTGGACTACACGCGGCGCTTCGACCGCTGGGAACCGGAGCATGCCAAGGCACTGGAGCTGGACCCGGTTCTGATGAAAGCTGCACTGGACAACTTGCCGTCCGAATTGAGGCGCGCATTGGAAGATGCGGCTCAGCGCATTCGTCTGTTTCACGAACGGCAACGTCAGGATTCGTGGACGCTCACGGAAGAGGATGGCACGGTGTTGGGTCAACAGGTGACGGCGCTCGACCGGGTTGGGTTGTATGTGCCTGGCGGCAAAGCCGTTTATCCGTCGTCTGTATTGATGAATGCCTTGCCGGCAGCGGTGGCTGGGGTCGGTGAGATCATCATGGTGGTGCCGACACCGGATGGGCAGCGCAATGACCTGGTGTTGGCGGCGGCGGCACTTTCTGGTGTACAGCGGGTCTTTACTGTGGGGGGGGCGCAGGCTGTGGCAGCCCTTGCCTATGGTACCGACCTGATTCCTGCGGTGGACAAGATCGTCGGGCCGGGCAATGCCTATGTCGCTGCTGCCAAGCGCCAGGTATTCGGGGTGGTGGGCATAGACATGGTGGCCGGACCTTCCGAGATTTTGGTGATTGCCGACGGCAGTACCGATCCCAATTGGGTGGCCATGGACCTGTTTTCCCAAGCAGAGCATGATGAAGTTGCACAAGCCATCATGTTATGCCCCGATCGAGATTATCTCGATCGGGTTGAACGGGCGATGGTGGCGTTGTTGCCGACCATGCCGCGTCAGGCGGTGATCGGTCGTTCCTTGATGGATCGCGGGGCCCTGATTGCAGTACGTGATCTTGAGGAAGCCTGTGCACTGTCAAACCGGATCGCTCCGGAACACCTTGAGCTTTCGGTGGCAGACCCCGAGGCTTGTTTGCGTCATATTCGTCATGCCGGCGCCATTTTCATGGGAGCTTACAGTTCTGAGTCGCTGGGCGATTACTGCGCCGGGCCCA
>JAJYQG010000211.1 GCA_021794775.1 Pseudomonadota bacterium | reverse complement strand
CGTTTCACCATCCGCAACCATCAGAACTTGGTCAATACCGATCTCGGCACCGACTTCTGCTTCAATTCGCTCTACCTTCAATTTTTCACCGGACTGAACACGATACTGCTTGCCGCCCGTTTTGATGACCGCGTACATGGGATCCACCTTCAACAAACCAAAGACCCGCCATCATAACCGTCGGGATGGCAACTGTCAAGCCACCGCACTCAAGCCCATCTGAGCCCCATTGTTTTTCAGGTTGGTCGACAAACCATTCAAGAATCCGCTCAACGTGGCTTGACTGTTGCTTGCCCCAAAAGCCGCCAGAAGGTTGTTGAAATCTTGCTGCAGTGGATTCGTTCCGCTCAGCGCTTTCGTGGCAGAAGCATCTGTCGCAGCGGCACCCTGACCGGTAGACATGACTTGGGATGAGGACGCCCCCGATCCCGACAACGATTGAATCAAGCTTTGCAAACGCGTTTCAATGGAAGACAGTCCATTCTGATAGGGATTGGACGCCCCGATCGAAGCCAAGGATCCCGTTGATGCCGTGTTGGCCTCGCTGCTCGGGTTGCTGCTGGCCGACTGGCTTCCCTGGCCCAGGCTGTAAAGTGATGCCATGAGGGACTGCATGAAAGCGGCCACCGCCTGTTCCGGCGATTGCTGCGCAGAAGACGACGGAGCGGCGGAAGTACTGCCACTCGTCTTGCCCGATGTTCCTGCCGTCGACGACGAACCCGCCGAAGATAAAATCTGGGACAGCGATTGGGTCAAAGAGGTCATGAACGGACTGGCTGAAGAGCCGGCGACGCCCTTGGCGGATCCGTCACCATCACCCCCTCCATTATGGCCTCCTACCACGCCAGCGCCAATGGCGCCCAGCGCACCAAGCCCACCCAACGATGCCAAACCGCCGCTTCCCAGCAATCCACCCATCATGATCCTTCTCCCATGTCCCAACTATACCGATAGTCAGGCCATGGTAGCACCCTGCCCGCACCGCCCAACATGGAAACAGACCAGGAAACCCCCGTCTGTTTCACCAAGGCATACCGACCCAACCCGGCCCCATCCAGGAATCCATCATCCAGGGATCACCGTAGGGATACATCCCCCAGTAAGGCCCCTGGGGTAACGGCTGCTGCTTGGGCCACAGGTACACCACAGAGGCGGCGACCCGGGGGAAAGCATAATCACGATCACCAACCTTCCCCATCCGGGTAGGCAATAAAACCCCCGTCACCGTTATGGCGCGCTTCGGGGCATAAATTTCAGGCTCAAAAAACCCCTGCGCGCAGGCCATGAAGCGCCCACCGCTGCGATCGTCGTCCAAGGGACGACCGGAACTGTCGAGTTCATGTTCCACCACTTCGAAACAGGTATCGTTTTTGCTGGGCAGAACCTCCGCAATTCTTCCACCCCAGCGCACTTTCTGGCCCACCGTGGTGGGATCGGTTTGCGCCATACTGGGAGTAATCGGGGCGAAATCATTGCCCGCCAACTGCTCGGGGGGCGTGGTGGCGCATCCTGTCAAGAACGACAGCAGCGCCAAAGAAGTGAGGAGGAGGTATCGCATAGTGCTGAGACAAGAAGCGACCGACCAAGTTCCTTCGATCGGCCTTGATTTTGCTCCTCGTTGAAAACAAGGAAAACTCACAAGGACTTTGGCATGGCGCCACAAAAACAGCGCCTGTTTTTGATGGTAGGTCGTGGCAGATTCGAACTGCCGACCAACGGATTAAAAGTCCGCTGCTCTACCGGCTGAGCTAACGACCCACGGTTCACTCGGCTTGCGCAAGACAGGCAAACCAAAATAGCCCGTCATTTTGACGCAATCGCCCTCTTCTGTCAATGCCCGCGCAAACGGGACTTGGCCTTAACTGCCGCCGAACTGTCGGGATATTTGGCAATGATCAGTTTCCATGTGGCATGGGCCGTTGCCTGATCCCCCAAGCCAAACCAGGCCGCCGCAAGGTTCAGCAAACCATCGGGGGCTTTGGGCGAATCGGGATAGGTTTTGTACAATTTCTGGTTGGTGGCACGGGCGCCCTTATAATCCTGCAGCAGCAACTGGTTCATGCCAATCCAGTAAAGCGCATTGGGCGCCTTGTCATCGTCCGGATTGGCCTTAAGGAAAGCCTCGAACAATTTTTTTGACTTGGCGTAGTTCCCAGCATTGAAAACCGCCAGGGCCGCATCGTAATCCCCCGAAGGAACCTTGGCCTCCGCGCCATCTGGAGCCGCGCCCTTGGGCGGCAACCCTTTATCTGCGCCATCTCCCGCTGCCACCGTGGCCTTGGCATCCCCTGCAACGGCGCCCCCAACCCCGGGCGCGGCGGCATCGGACCTGGGCTGACCTCCCCCTTCGAGGGTTTTGAGGCGGCTGTCCAGATCCACATACAGGTCGTGAAAGCGCTTGTCCTCAGCATCCAGTTGATTGGCCAGACTGTCGATACGGCCACGCATCTGGGCCAAATCCTGGCTCATGCTGTCCAGGCGCACCACCAGATCAGGGTATCCTTGCAAGGCCGTTTCCATGCGCGTGACGCGCTCATCCATGGTTTGCTGCTGGCGACTGATCACCGCCTGCTGGTTTTTGAGATCCAGCACCCCCTGCCGCGCTTCCTCATCGGACAGCAAACCCGCATGGGCCCAAACAGGGACCAGCAACCCCAGCCCCAACAATTTGATCTTCATGTATGCCAACCCATAAAAACCTATGCCCGACGAAGGTTAACCCCCGTCGGGCATACGGTGATCACAAAAGCAGATTACTCGCCTTGGTAAACGATGTCGGTACGACGGTTTTCAGCCCAGGCAGCCTTGTTATGCTCAGGATTCACAGGCTTTTCCTTGCCGAAGCTGACGGTTTCGATTTGGCCATCCTTGACACCCTTGGCCAACAGAACCTTGCGCACGCTGTCGGCACGACGCTGACCGAGTCCGAGGTTGTATTCGCGGCTACCGCGCTCATCGCAGTTACCTTGCAGAACAATCTTGGAACCAGCATGGGACAATAGAAAATCGCCATGGGCGCTGACCACAGGCATGAATTCATCGGTCACTGTGTACTTGTCAAATGCGTAATGAATGGTTCTTTGGCCCAAAGCACCGCCCACGCCCTTGGCGGGATACATCGATTCGGTGACTGGCGCTTTGACCAAAGGAGCCGCTTCAGCCACAGTCGCCGGAGCGGTTTTCTGGGCGTTGTTGCTGGTTGTGGTGTTTTCGGTAGGAGTGGAACTACAAGCCGCCAAAAAACTGGTAGCAGCCAAAAACAAAAGGGTCTTTTTCATCATTATCCTCAAGTCGTCAAATCAAACAAATGGGGGCGGAGTTGGTTCGTTGCCAATAAAACAAGAATCTCCGAGGAATTGTAACGCATATCCGGTGATTTTGGTTTACTGCAAAGGGCCCCATACGGGTTCATAAACATCGCCCGTTTGCGTCGTCAGTTTCTGCCGAATACGACCATCGGTACTTACAATCGCCAAAATTCCTCTCCCACCGGTTTGGGTGGAATACAGCAAATACTTGCCATTGGGAGCAAACGTCGGGGACTCATCCAAGGCCGTATCGGTCAGAGGTTGCGCCTGTTTCGTGGCCAAATCCATCAACATGACATGAAAAGCACCGCCATCCCGTTGCACATAGGCCATTTGCTTGCCATCGGGGCTCAAGCGTGGCGATACCGCATAACTGGTTCCAAACGTCAGTCGCTCGGGAGAACCCCGCAAATCGCTCATCGAAATACGGTAGATTTCCGGCCCACCATCACGATCCGACACAAAATACAGCATCTGACCATCGGGGCTGAAAAATGGCTCAGTATCGATCCCACCGCTCACCAACAACCGTTCGGGCGCCGACTGACCCTCGGCCCCAATCAGATAGATTTGGGAGTGACCATCCTTGGTCAGCACAACCGCCAGGCGTTTGCCATCGGGGGTCCATGCCGGCGCGCTGTTGCTGCCTTTGTAGCGCGCCACCACCCGTCGCCCCCCGGTGGTCAATGTCTGCACCACCACCATGGGCCGATTGAGTTCAAACGTCACATAAGCCATCCGTCGACCGTCAGGAGACCATTTGGGCGACATGATGGGCTCGTTGGCATTGAGCATGGTCTGCTCGTTGAACCCATCGCTGTCCGCCACCTTGAGGCTGCGTGCTGCACCATGTTGCGTAATGTAGGCTATGCGTGAGCTGAACATGCCCTTGTAACCGGTGATGTTTTCCAGAATGGCGTCGGCGGCATGGTGGGCGATGAATCGGTACTGATCCTCCGACCCTTCGAAAGAAAGGTTGAGATGCGCCATCCGGTTCGATGTTTCAACCAGGCGAAAATTCAACTTGATGTGATGGCTGACAGGATCGTCCTGGACATTGCCCACCACCACATAACTAGCATGCTTATCCTGCCACGTGGACCAATTGACGGTATCCACATCGGCAGGGGCTGGCGTCACCTCATGGGTATCCAGGGGATCGAACAACCCCGAGCGCTTGAGGTCGGACGCCACCACATCGGACAATTGGTGGCTGCCATTCCCATCCCCGGCAAACGGAAGGATCGCAATCGGCGTCATCTGGGCACCTTCCGTCACGATCTCCAGCGTCATGTCGGCATGGGCTGAGCACATCAACGTCAGCAACAAGGTGGCAATGCAATGGATTGGCTTAATTTTCATGATGAAGTTGTAGGTGAGTCACTCGAAAAAGTCGTCTCAACGCCACATCGCTTGGCAAAGGCAAGGGCTGTGCGTGGAGTATGCCACGAATAACGGCCTGGTCATACCGCGGGTCTCCGCTGGGCTTGATGATGCGCACAGGTTCCATCACCCCGCCATCGGGCAAAATGGTGATGTCCACTTCCAACGATACACCGCTGCGAACCCCCTCCGGAACCTCGGTGTTGGCGCGAATCTTCTGGATGATGGCCAGTTTGTAGCGGTCAACCTGAGTTGCCTGCGCCGCCTGGGCATTTTGGGCCATTTGTTCGGCCTTACGACGCTGCACCTCGGCTTCGATACGACGCTGCGCATCACGATGCTGTTCTTTCTGGGCCTCCAGCCTTTCCTGACGCAGCTGTTCGGCAATGATCTTCTCGCGTCGCTGCTCAAGTTCCTTGGCTTTGGCTTCCC
>JAJYQG010000131.1 GCA_021794775.1 Pseudomonadota bacterium | reverse complement strand
ATGCCGATCAGTTGGGCCCGTAGAAAGTCGGGTTTGGCGTAATGGAATACGGTGGTTCCCCAACTCAGGGTGAAAACCGTCATCAGATAAAACAGCACGAACGTGGTCAGGGCGATGAGGGTACCCAGCAACAGCGGGTGACGGTGTTCGCGGAACAGGGTCTGCATCGGCAGCGACAACTGGCGTTTTTGGGTCACGACTTCCATGAAGGCGGGGGTTTCTGTGATGGTCAGACGCACGTAAAGACCGATGCCGATGAGCAGCGCGCTCAGAATGAACGGAATGCGCCAGCCGTACTGCAGAAACTCGCTGCTGGAAAGATGGTTGGCCAGGATCAGAAAAGTGCCGCTGGAGAGCATGAACCCCAGAGGGGCCCCGAGTTGGGGGAACATGCCGAACCAGGATCGCTTGCCGGAGGGGGCGTTTTCAGTGGCGAGCAGGATGGCCCCGCCCCATTCGCCGCCCAGCCCCAATCCTTGACCAAAGCGAAACAGTGCCAGCAGCAGCGGCGCCAGCACGCCGATGGCGTCGTAGGAAGGCAGCAGGCCGATGGCCACGGTGGAAGGTCCCATGGTCATCAAGGAGGCCACCAGGGTTGCCTTGCGTCCGATGCGATCGCCAAAATGGCCGAACAGCAGTGCGCCAACGGGGCGGGCAAAAAAGGCCAGGGCAAAGGTGGCAAAGGACTGCAAGATGCCCGACGTGGGATCGGAAGAGGGGAAAAACAGCTTGGGAAATACCAGAACGGCGGCAGTGGCGTAAATGTAGAAGTCAAAAAATTCGATGGTGGTGCCGGCCAGGCTGGCCAGCAGGATACGGGCGACGGAATTCTGGGGTGCGGACATGACGGAGAGGGATCGGGTTGGGATAGCCCTCCATTATCCCAGAATGTCGGGTTGGCGTAACGATCCCTGGTGACGACGGTGAAATTGTCGTCCCACCCCCAGGAGGTTGCGCCACAACGCCATGCCCACGATGGTATCGAAGCAATTGAGGCGCGCGAACAGGATGGTGGCGCCAATAGAGAAAGCCGAAAAGCAGCGGGAGCATGAACGTTTCCAGATAGAGTCCTTCATGATAGAAAGTTTTACTGGCCTTGTACAGGGATTCGCGTGCAATATGTCAAGAGGAACAACGCAGTACCGATGTCCTGTCAAAAGCATCAGTGTCCGGTCCGACTTTCTGGAATTGTGGAATATTTGCAGTCGCTTTGTGAGACTTTCCGGGCTTGATGGGGTTAAACAAAAAGCCGCTGTGTGAGATGCACAGCGGCTTTTGATGTTTGGTGGGCCCCCTCGGAGTCGAACCGAGCACCAACGGATTATGAGTCCGCTGCTCTAACCAGGCATGAGCTAGAGGCCCGTTTTTGGTTAGTTTTCCGAATTGTCGACGAAGCTGCGCAAACGTTCCGAGCGGGAAGGATGGCGCAATTTTCGCAACGCTTTGGCCTCGATCTGACGGATCCGCTCGCGCGTTACGTCAAACTGCTTGCCGACTTCTTCGAGGGTATGATCGGTGCTCATTTCGATGCCAAAGCGCATGCGCAACACCTTGGCCTCACGCTGCGTCAAGGAATCGAGCACATCCTTGGTGGCGTCGCGCAGGCTGGCGTACAGCGCGGAGTCGGCGGGGGCAACGGTGGTGCTGTCTTCGATGAAGTCGCCGAGGTGGGAATCGTCGTCATCGCCAATCGGCGTTTCCATGGAGATGGGCTCTTTGGAAATCTTGAGTATCTTGCGGATTTTATCCTCAGGCATTTCCATTTTGCGGGCCAGTTCGGCGGCGTCGGGCTCGATGCCGGTTTCCTGGAGAATCTGACGGGAAATGCGGTTCATCTTGTTGATGGTTTCGATCATGTGCACCGGGATGCGGATGGTGCGGGCCTGATCGGCGATGGAGCGGGTGATGGCCTGACGAATCCACCAAGTGGCGTAGGTCGAGAATTTGTAGCCGCGGCGGTATTCAAACTTGTCCACCGCTTTCATCAAACCGATGTTGCCTTCCTGGATCAGGTCGAGAAACTGGAGGCCACGGTTGGTGTATTTCTTGGCGATGGAAATGACCAGGCGCAGGTTGGCTTCGATCATTTCCCGTTTGGCGCGACGTGCCCGGGCTTCCCCGGTGGACATCTGGCGCGCAATTTCTTTCAGATCGCGGATGGGAATGCCAACTTCGCCTTGCAAGGCAAAAATGCGTTCCTGTTCTTCGATGATGGCGTGCTTGAAGCGTTCAAGGGCATTGCTGTGGCTGCGCTTGGCGGCGATTTCATCGGCCAGCCAGTGGAGGTTGACTTCATTGCCCGGGAAAGACTTGATGAAATACGGTCGTGGCATGCCTGCCGAAGTGATGCAGAAATGCATGATGTTGCGTTCGTGGGCCCGTACCCGCTCGACGATCTGGCGCAGGTTGCTGCACAGCAGCTCAACCTGCTTGGCGGTAAAGCGGAATCCCATCAGTTCGGCCGAAATGGCTTCCTGGTAAGGAGATGCCTGGCCATTGTCGGCCTTCTGGCGGCTCTGGTTCTGGCCATGAAGCTCACGAATGCGCGAGAACCGTGCCAGGGCTTCGGTTTTGAGATGTTCCAGATTGGCCCCTGCCACTCCGCCATCCTCACCATCCATGTCATCGTCCTCGGCCTCGAGGTCGAGTTCTTCCTCGCTGGCTGCCAGGTTATCTTCCAGCAAGGTGCCGTCGCTGTCGAGCAAACCATCCACCACTTCATCGATGCGCAGTTCTCCGCGTTCGACCCGTTCGGCCAGCAGCAGCACCTCGTCGATGGTCGAGGGGCATGAGGAGATGGCCTGAATCATGTGTTTGAGACCATCTTCGATGCGCTTGGCAATCTCGATTTCGCCTTCGCGGGTCAAAAGCTCGACGGTGCCCATTTCGCGCATGTACATGCGCACCGGGTCGGTGGTGCGTCCGAAATCGGAATCCACGGTGGTCAAGGCGGCTTCGGCTTCTTCGACGACATCTTCGTCCGCCATGGGCGGGGGGGCCTCGGACATGAGCAGTTGTTCGCTGTCCGGGGCTTCGTCGTACACCGCAATGCCCATGTCGTTGATCATGCCGATGACCGATTCGATCTGGTCCGAATCGAGCATTTCATCGGGCAAATGGTCATTGATTTCGGCGTATGTCAGGAATCCGCGATCCTTACCCAGTACGATAAGGTTTTTCAGACGGGTGCGTTGCGCATCCGCGTCGGATTGCCTCATATCGGATTTATCTGCGGCCATACGGAATACTCCTGCAGGAATCAAACAAAACAGAGCATTATACGCTATCGTTGCCTTGGTTGCGAGTCTTTAGCTGCAAATCCAGCGATTTGCGCAGGGCCAGCAGCTGTCTCAGTCCCTCCACATCACCCTGTTGGGACAGTTGCTGGATTTCCCGTTGGCAGGCCTGTTGTGCCCAGCGCAACAGGCCATCGCGGTAAACCGCCACCAATTCCTCCCTTGGAGTCTCGGCCAGCGCAATAAATTCCCTTTGCAGCACCGAGGTCAGCAGCGCCTCGTCGGGGTGATGGCGAAAATGTTCGATGAGGGCGGCCAGTGGCGGCACCACATCCTCGTGGCGCAGATGTTCGGCGATGCGTTGCACGGCCCGCTCATCGTCCCCAGTGGCGAAACGGTCCTCCTGGGGCACGCCGGCTTCGTGGGCCAGTTCCGGCTGGGCCAATAAGCACGCCAGCAGCTGACGCGCCAGGGAAGGAGGCGGCTGGCGCGATCGCAGGGGCGCATTCGGTGGTTTGGGGGAAGGGCGATGCTCCGTGGGGAGATTGCCGAGAAACTGCTCCAGTTGTTCGTTGTCGACGTCGAGCCATTGAGCCATGCGCTTTTTGAGCGCGAAGGCAAGCCAGGGTGCGCGCAGGCTGGCGAGCAGGGGACGGGCGCGGTGCAGGAATTGTCCCTGGCTTTCCGGTTGATGCCGTGTCAGCCCTGCGGTCAAATGATCGAGCACATGGGTGGACAGTGGGGTGGCGCCCACCATCTGGGCCCGAAAAGCGTCAGCCCCATGCTGGCGCACGAAACTGTCGGGATCCTCGCCCTCAGGGAAAAACAGGAAGGCGACCTGTTTGCCTTCCTCAAGCAAAGGGAGGACGCGTTCCATCGCCCGGTCGGCTGCTTTGCGTCCGGCCTTGTCGCCATCAAAGGCGAACACGATGCGTTCTGCGCTGCGAAACAACAGTTTGATCTGATGTTCGGTGATGGCGGTTCCGAGGGTTGCCACCGTTTCGGCAATGCCGGCCTGAGAAAGGCTGATGACGTCCATGTAGCCTTCCACCACGAGGATTTCATGCTGTTGACGGAGCGCCTGGCGTGCCTGCGGCCAGCCGTAGAGTTCCTGCCCTTTCTCGAACAGTGGGGTTTCCGGCGAATTGAGGTACTTGGGTTCTCCCTGATCCAGCACGCGCCCACCAAAGCCGATGATGCGTCCGCGCCGGTCGTGGATGGGAAACATCAGGCGATCCCGGAAACGGTCGTGATGGCGCCCGGCTTCCTGGCTTACCAGCATCCCGCTGTCGTGCAGGATGGCTGTGGGAATGTCGGGCAGCGCCGTTTCGAGGTTATGCCATCCCGGTGGGGCGTAACCGAGTCCGAAGCTCTCGGCCGTGTCTTCCCGGATGCCACGTTGTGCCAGGTATGCCTGCGCGCGTGGGTGGCGCAGGCGCTCTTTCACAAAAAATTTTCCGACGCGTTCCAGGGCCTCCAGCAGAGGGCGGTGCGCGTCGTGACCCGATGGCGTCGCCGGCCCCGCCCCGCTGTCCTGGGGGACGCTCATGCCGGCCTGTTCGGCGAGCATCTGTACGGCTTCGACGAAACCGCTGCCGTGATGCTGGATGATGAAGCTGATGGCGTTGCCGCTCGCGCCACAACCGAAGCAGTGGTAGAACTGACGCTGAGGATTGACGGAAAAAGAAGGGGTCTTTTCCTGATGAAAAGGGCAGCGGGCCATGAAATTGACCCCTGCCTTCTTGAGTGGCACCGACTGGCCGATGACATCGACGATGTCGATGCGGGCCAGCAGGCTATCGATGAACGATTGCGGGATCATGCCTCAATCCCATCCCGATGTCCCGTTGGACAACGGAGCATCGCGGAATGCGTCGATGAATCGAGAATGCCGATCAGT
>JAJYQG010000172.1 GCA_021794775.1 Pseudomonadota bacterium | reverse complement strand
TCCTTTGCGAGTTCTTCCAGTTGCGCCTTGACCGCAGTTGCCAGGCGAAACGAGTACATTTGCGTGGGTTGGTCTTTCTGAAGATCCATGATTCTCTCTCCTTGCGCATCACTTGCGGCAAGTATAGCGATCTCGAGTCCTTCTGTCAATACGCTGTATTACAGCGACGAAAGCGGTCAACATTTTCCGTTGACTATTGACATCCGTTTGCGCATACGATACAATTGGGAAGGTTATTTGCAAGGGGGTAGGCATGCGTTTCTTGATCCAGAGTGATGTTTGTTGCGAGCAGGAGAAATCGGCGATTCGGTTGGCTCATGCGTTGCGTTACGGAATCGAACTGAAGTCGTTGTCATTGGCGCAGGTGCCGACATCGAATTATCGCGACGGTATGGGCGGGTATGCGCCGGTTGGGACGGTTGAGTTCTGCCGGGCGGTTATGGCCCGCCTGTGCATTGAAGAGCCGGCCATGCCCTCGTATCCGGCTTTGCTGGCGCCTTTTCTTGGTCGCAAGATCCAAGCTGGTAAGGTGGTTGATCTTTGGTTTATGGACTGCGACGCGAACGGCGAAGCCGGCGAGTTGTTTGTGAAACCGCAGAAAATCAAGCTGTTTGACGGGAAACTCGTGTCGGACGTTACGGACGACGACATCAAAGACTTGCCCGGCGGAACGCCGGTATGGTTTTCTGAGCGGGTCAATTTTGTTGCCGAGTGGCGCGTTTATGTGGCGCCGGAAAAGATTGCGGTAGGACAGTACGGCGAAGGGCCGGATGAGGCGCTTGACATGGATCTGGTCATGCAGGCGATTCACGCCATCCAGCGCGACAAGAACTGTCCCTGCTCGTTCG
Source organism: Pseudomonadota bacterium (assembly GCA_021794775.1). Lineage (GTDB taxonomy): Bacteria > Pseudomonadota > Gammaproteobacteria > Burkholderiales > Ferrovaceae > Ferrovum. The sequence goes on along the minus strand of JAJYQG010000172.1, from coordinate 4,314 downwards.
CCCTGGACTTCGGGCTTACCGATGAAGGCAAACTCTTGCTGGTCGAGATGAGCGACGCATGGGCGCTTGGTTTATACAAGACGCAACATCCACACACTCTGGAAAGTTACGATTACGCGAACATGATCTATTCGAGATGGCTTGAGATCTCGAGCAGGATCACCGCTGTTCCGGCGTCGATTTGATGTTTCAAAAGATCATCGCATGCCTTGTTCTGGTCTCGGTAATCACCGAGGCCAACGCCATCGATCCGGTAACGGAGGCCGGTGCCGCTGTTGTGACCGATCAGGCGATCAACCACCCGTTCAGGACGCTGCTGATCGGTGGCGGCTTGGCCTATATGCTCCATTGCCACAGGGATGCGAATGGGAATTTTCCGAAGGAGTGCCTACCGAAAGGAGGCGCGCAGCAAGACGCTGCCGCCCCGGACGAAGAGGCGATTCTTGAAAAATCGAATCCCGTCAAGGCGGCGAACCTGAGAAAACTGAAGGCGTCGTTGGCGCAAGAGCAGGTGGCCGCCGGTATGCCGCCGGAGTCTCCCGACGGATGCGCGGCGCATCATATCGTCCCAGACCAGGAAGGGCGTCTGGGGTTGAAGGCGCTGGCTGACGAAGCAAGGAAAGCAATTGACGGATGCGTGGATATTAACGATGCGGAAAACGGCGTTTACCTCCCGAACGGCGCAAACGCCTCTTGCCCAGGCAGTTACCATAGGACGTTACATAACGGAAAGTATTATGAAGACGTGTCAAGGCGATTGACCAAGGCCAGACTGACCGATGGGTGCCAAGGCGTATCAGAAGAATTGCAGGCAATCAAAAGCGAATTGATCGGCGGAAGGGTGTATCAATGAGTGTTTACAGAATAGAAAGCGTCGTAAATGATGGCGGCGATCTTGCGGGCAACATTTTGCGCACAAGCGTCGCAGGCGCGATGGTCAAATATGCAGATGAATTGCGTGAAAATATGTTGACGGCAAAATTCCCTGATAAGTGGCAATGGCATGGGAAGAATAAAAAATCTCCAAGGTTCGATTTTCCGCCAAGCATGAGTTTCGGTTATGTGATGGGAAAGCAGGTTTTTTGTTACGTTGAAAAAGAGTTTGACAGATTTTATTCAATAAAAAACGAGTTTATTGTAAAAGATGCCGAGTTTATCTGGTTTGACGTACCGATTGTTATGGCGGATAGAGGCGATCTGCCTCATATTTTCGTAACAAAGCCAGGATACAGGCTCCATTGTTCGTCTGAATTCCGCGATTTCTGGATCAAAAACGGCTTTGCTGGCATCAGTTTTTCATTGGTTGAAAAAAAGGCGCAAAAATGACCGAACTGCAAAAAGAATGGAAGCAAGGATACGACCCAATGCCTCCCGGCGTCGAGGTCGATGTTTTGTTGCCAGATGGAAGCATCCTTTGCGGATGTCTGCTGCAGTCGGACGGCGATATTTGGTGGGGTGGTGCAGGGACCGGTGAAAAATTCATCGGTCCGGTTTTTGTCAATATTCAGTGGAGGCTGTCATGAGTTTTATTTTTGTGTTCGGCTCGAACAAGCAGGGTATCCATGGAGCCGGGGCGGCCTTGTTCGCCAAGCAGCGTAAGGGCGCGGTTACGGGCTGCGGTGAAGGCTTGCAGGGCCAGAGTTATGCCATCCCAACAAAGATCACTCCGCACCAGACAGATAGCCTCGACAATGTTGCTCAGGCCGTCGAGCGATTCAAGGAATTCGCTCGCGGAAATCCAGAACTCAGATTTCAGGTGACCAGGGTTGGTTGTGGACTGGCAGGGTTTGATGATTCGGACATCGAGCCGATGTTTGCCGACGCCCCGATCAACTGTCGGATTCCTGGGGTGTGGTACAGAAGACGCGGCATGGACCTGAGTAGGATCATCATTGCGGGGAGCAGGACGCTGGAAGACATGCCGTACAGCGTTTTTTCCAATATCGTTTCAGAACTGGTCGGCAAATGTACGGGCGACGTGGAGATTGTGTCAGGCACCGCCCGAGGCCCGGACGCTATGGGGGAGAGGTACGCACGGGAAAATGGAATCAAATGCGTCAGGTTTCCGGCCAAGTGGGATTTGTATAAAAAGGCGGCTGGAATGATCCGAAATCAGATGATGTCCTGGTACGGAACTCACCTGTTGGCGTTCTATGACGGCGCAAGCCCTGGAACAAAAGCGATGATCGGAATGGCTCAGAAGGACGGTCTGAGCGTTGCGGTAAAAATCTGCGAAATACCCAAGCCGAAGATGCGCGAATCGCCCAAAGGCTTGTAACGGTTGACGCGACGTTACGAAGTTGATATAATAACGTAACAAATCAGAATTCAGGGTAAAAAATGGAAACGATTTTTGTGCAACGTCACTGTGACGCGACCATCGCCAGTGAGATTGAAAAGTCCGGAAAACCGAAGGTTCTTGCGAAAATTCTCGCCTCGAGAGGGGAGCTCCCCGGAGATGGAAACAGTTTGAAGGATATTTTGCCGTGGAATGGGGCTCGCGGTTTCAAGGGCGTGCTGGACGCCGCAAACATCCTTGCTGACGCCGTTCAGGGTGCGAAAAAGATCGTTATCGTTGCGGATTACGATGCGGACGGGGCCACGGCCTGCGCGGTTGGTATCCGCTCGTTGCGCGCCATGGGCGCCATAGTTGACTTCGCGGTTCCTGATCGCATGACTATGGGTTACGGCCTGTCGGTCGATGTCATTGATTTTGTCGTTCCGATGAAGCCCGACCTGCTGCTGACTGTGGACAACGGCATCAGCAGCCACGCCGGAATCAATTACGCTGCCGAACTCGGAATCCCTGTGGTCGTGACAGATCATCATCTGGCGGGCGAGACTGTGCCCGATGCGGTTGCCATCGTGAACCCAAACCAGCCGGGCTGTCCGTTTCCGAGCAAGAACCTTGCGGGGGTCGGAACGATCTTCTATGCGATGCTGGCGCTACGCCACGTCCTGAAAGAGCGCGGTCACTTTGCGGACGGCAAAAACCAGATCCCGAATATGGCTGCGCTTCTTGATTTGGTCGCCCTGGGCACGGTTGCTGACATCGTGAAATTGGACCGTAACAATCGAATCCTGGTTGCAGAAGGGCTGAAACGCATTGCCGCAGACACATGCAACCCAGGGATTGCCGCTTTGTCGCAGGTCGCCATGAAGGACCGCGCTCGGCTTACCAGCGTTGACCTTGGCTTCGTGATCGGGCCACGGCTCAACGCCGCCGGCCGCATGGACGACATGAGCGTGGGCATCCAGTGTTTGACGACTGACAATACAGACGAAGCGATGGAACTGGCCAAGGAACTTGACCGCTTGAACAAAGAACGTCGCGAGGTTGAAACGACCATGCGCGCCGATGTCGAGCGTCTGTTGCCGGATACGAATGATTTTGATCGGTACACTCTGGCGGTTTACGACCCAGAATGGCACCCTGGGGTGATTGGGATTCTGGCGTCACGCATCAAGGAGCGGATTAACCGTCCTGTCATTACTTTTGCCAAGGGAACAGTTGACGGCGAGATTCGCGGATCTGGACGGAGCATTTCCGGCTTTCATCTTCGCGATGTCATGGAGCGAATCCATATCACGCATCCAGGGCTGATTATCCGCTTCGGTGGGCACGCCATGGCCGCAGGGCTGACGATTGATGAATCACGGCTCGACGAGTTCAAGGACGCCTTTGAAAAGATCGGGCGGGAATGGATGACGCCGGAGATCTTGTCGAACAGGATCGAGCATGACGGCGCGATTAGCCTGGCCGACGCCAGCGTTGAACTGGTCGAGAAAATCGGTGCCGAGATTTGGGGGCAGGGCTTCCCAGAGCCGCTGTTTGCCGGCGACTTTAGGGTGGTCAAGCAAAAAATCATGAAGGAGAAGCACTCCAAACTGACCCTCGAACAAGGCGGCAAAACGATCGAAGCAGTTCTATTCAACTTCGCCGACAAAGCGCCGGAACGGATCAAGGCGTTTTACACCTTGATGGTCAATGAATGGAACGGGGCGAAAAAGACAGAGTTGAACATCAAGCATATCGAGTCTGCTGCCTGATCTTTTCCGCGTCAAACCCAAACAAAATCGCTACGCAAGGACTGTTAATACGTGGTTTATGAACTTTTTCACTTAACCGGACCGCTAGGTTGCAACGACCGCGAGGAAAGGTACTCGACAGCCTTAATCTCCTGTCCTACATGCTCCGCCAACTTCTTTAGTTGACATCCTCCCCGCCCTGAAGGGCGGGGATTCCTGCTGCGTTCAGGCGTAAACGCCCAAATCGCTTCGGCGGGTTCCTGCTGCTGACGGCCTTGCTGCACC
>JAJYQG010000138.1 GCA_021794775.1 Pseudomonadota bacterium | reverse complement strand
GTGAAGAAGTCAAATTGTCCGGATTTGGTAATTTCCAGGTGCGCAGCAAACCGCAACGGCCAGGGCGCAACCCCAAGACTGGGGAAGAAATTCCGATCACGGCACGGCGCGTGGTGACCTTCCACGCCAGCCAGAAACTGAAGTCCATGGTGGAGGAACACCGTGGCCAAACCGCAGACCTCTGAGCGCGAGCTGCCGCCCATCCCCCCCAAGCATTATTTCACCATTGGGGAGGTGAGCCAGCTGTGCGACATCAAACCGCATGTGCTGCGTTATTGGGAGCAGGAGTTCTTGCAGCTGCGCCAGGTCAAACGACGCGGAAACAGGCGCTATTATCAGCCTCGCGAAGTCGAGCTCATCCGCCATATTCGAACCCTGCTGTATGAACGGGGCTTTACCATCACCGGGGCTCGTCATGAATTGTCCCAAAAGTACCAGCGTCAGGCCACGGCGCTACCGACGTCGAGCGAGTCCGACGACAGGGTCTTGTCGCCCCCGTTGCCCGAGCATGTCGATGGCCATGAAGATACGCCGGTTTCCGGAAGTCCATCCCTTAGGCACGATGCCCGGCTGCGTGAGGAATTGCAAGCCATTGTTCTTCTCCTTTCGCGCTGAGTGTGTCATAATAGAGAACTCGGGGCGTAGCGCAGCCTGGTAGCGTACCTGCATGGGGTGCAGGTGGTCGGAGGTTCGAATCCTCTCGCCCCGACCACATTTACAAAGCTTGGTGTTTGTAATTGTGGAAAAAATCCTCCCTTCTCCTGAAAAGTCCAGGCCATAAGCCGAGCCATCCATGATCTGATGTGCTTGAAGGTGGTTTTTGTCCCGTGGGAAATAATCTGACATAGTATTGTCGCAAGCCATTCGCTAAAATGGCCCCATGCATCGGCACGCCTGCTTGGGCGTGGGATGCTCTCAAATACGGGAGGACCGATGGATCGATATGTTGGGGCCGATGAACTGGAACGGATCCATGCATGGTGGCGAGCCGCCAATTATCTGTCGGTGGGCCAGATTTATCTGAGGGACAATCCGCTGCTGGAGCGCCCGCTGACTCTGGACGATGTCAAGCCGCGTCTGTTGGGTCATTGGGGGACGACGCCGGGACTCAACTTCATCTACGTGCACATGAACCGCGTCATCCGTCAACGAGATCTGAACATGATCTATTTGGCGGGGCCAGGGCATGGAGGTCCTGGTGTGGTTGCCAATACCTGGCTGGAGGGAACTTACAGCGAGATCTATCCGGATGTATCCCGGGATCGTGAGGGCATGCGTCGCCTGTTTCGCCAATTTTCTTTCCCGGGCGGGATCCCCAGTCACGTGGCACCTGAAACGCCGGGTTCGATTCACGAAGGAGGGGAACTCGGGTATGTGTTGTCCCACGCTTATGGGGCCGTGCTGGATAATCCCGATCTGATTGCCTGCTGTGTGGTCGGCGATGGCGAAGCGGAAACCGGCCCTTTGGCGACATCCTGGCATTCCAACAAATTTCTCAATGCGGCCAGCGACGGAGCGGTGTTGCCGATATTGCACCTCAACGGTTACAAAATCGCCAATCCGACGCTGCTGGGTCGCATGACCGATGAAGACATCGACCATCTGTTTACGGGCTATGGTTACCTCCCGCTGTGGGTTGAAGGCGAGGAACCCATGAGCATGCACCGACGCATGATGGCGGTGGTGGATCAGGCGCTGGACATGATTCACCAGATTCAAAGCCAGGCGCGCAGCGGAGGGCCTGGGGGATTTCCGCGCTGGCCCATGATCGTGTTGCGGTCGCCCAAGGGATGGACCGGCCCTCGTAGGGTGGACGGTTTGAAGGTGGAGGGATTCTGGCGCGCCCATCAGGTGCCTTTGTCCGAATTGGCCACCAAGCCAGAGCATGTGTCTTTGTTGGAAACATGGATGCGTTCTTACCGTCCCGAAGAGCTTTTCGATCATCAGGGATGTTTGATGCCATCGCTGGTCGCTTTGGCTCCTCAAGGCTCCCGTCGCATGAGCGCCAACCCCCATGCCAATGGAGGCTTGCTGCGCCAGGAACTGGTGCTGCGCAACTGGCGCGACTATGCCTGTGCCGTGGATCGTCCCGGCCATCAGGAGGCCGAAGCAACCCGGATCCTGGGCCGATATGTGCGCGATATCATGGCGGACAATGCCAGCTGTTTTCGCCTGTTTGGGCCGGATGAAACGGCGTCCAACCGACTGGATGCGGTTTTTGAAGTGACTGGACGCACCTGGATGTTGCCGCTGACGCCGGAAGATGAACATTTGTCACGCAACGGACGGGTCATGGAGATACTCTCTGAGCATACCTGCCAGGGATGGCTGGAAGGTTATCTGCTGACGGGCCGGCATGGGCTGTTTTCATGCTATGAGGCGTTCATCCATTTGGTGGATTCGATGTTCAATCAACATGCCAAATGGCTCAAGACAACGGCCGGGTTGCACTGGCGTTTGCCATTGTCGTCGCTCAATTACCTGCTGACTTCCCATGTGTGGCGTCAGGACCATAATGGTTTTTCCCATCAGGATCCGGGTTTTATCGACCATGTGGTGAACAAGAAGGCGGAAATCATCCGCGTCTATCTTCCTCCCGATGCCAATACGTTGCTTTGCGTGGCCGATCATTGCTTGCGCAGCATCCACCGCGTCAACGTCATCGTGGCGGGCAAACAACCCGCGCTGCAATGGCTGACGGTGGAAGAAGCGGAAAAGCATGTGGCGGCGGGGATAGGGCGCTGGGACTGGGCCAGTCACCACGATGGTTGGAATCCGGATGTGGTCATGGCCTGCTGCGGCGATGTCCCTACCCTGGAAACTTTGGCGGCGGTGGATATTCTGCGGCAAGCCCTGCCCGATCTGCGCTTGCGCGTGATCAACGTGGTTGACCTGATGACCCTGGAGCCCCGTGAGGAACATGCTCATGGTTTGTCGCATGAGGATTTTCTGGAACTTTTCACGCCTCATTGTCCGGTGGTGTTTGCATTTCACGGCTACCCCTGGTTGATTCATCGTCTTATTTATCGGCATGCCAACAGCGCTCATTTCCATGTTCGTGGCTACAAGGAAGAGGGAACCACCACCACGCCGTTTGACATGACGGTGCTCAACGAGGTGGATCGTTTCCACCTGGTGCTGGATGTGCTGGACCGGGTGAGCGTCCCTGGGGAAAGGGCCGAGTTGCTGCGCCACCGGATGCATGCCCTTCTGGAGCGCCATCGACGGTATATTCGTGAGCAGGGAGAGGATATGCCGGAAGTTCGTGACTGGTGCTGGACGTGTTGACCCTGCTGGTGATCAACAGCGGCTCTTCATCCCTGAGAGCGGGCTTGTTTCATGGTGCGAATGGGCTGAGACATTGGCATTATGCTGCGGTTGGCGAACATCAAATGGCGTTTGCGCGCCTCATGGCCGATCTTGAAGGCGTCCGCCTTGACGGTATTGTGCACCGCGTGGTGCATGGTGGGACGGTGACCGAGGCGGTGCGCTGGATCGATGAGGATGAAAGGCAGCGTTTGCAAAGCATCGTGGACTTGGCTCCTTTGCATTTGCCCACCAATCTGCGGGGAATCGATCTTTGTCTCGACCACTTTGATGTGCCCCAGGTGGCGTGTTTTGATACGGCTTTTCATGGAACCCTGTCGGAGATGGTGGCACGCTTACCCGTGCCGCCCCAATTTGGCTTGAGGAAATACGGTTTTCATGGCCTGAGCTATGCCTCCGTGGCACGTCGCTTGCCTCAATGGATGGGGGAAACGGCGCAGGGCCGCATCGTCGTCATGCATCTGGGACATGGTTCGAGTGCTTGTCTTCTGGAAGGATTGCGCTCGGTCGACACCACCATGGGTTACAGTCCGGCCGGAGGTATGATCATGGGGACCCGCAGCGGGGATCTCGATCCTGGGGTGATGTTGGCCCTGGCGCGGCGCATGAATCCCGCCGAGCTGGAGCATACGGTGTTTCATCGGATGGGGCTGCTGGCTCTGTCCGAGGGGCTGAGCAGCGACATGCAGACCCTGTTGGCCGATGCCCGCCCGCAAGCGTCCCGGGCTGTCGAGGGATACTGTCGCAGCGTGGCGCGTCATGTCGCGGGCATGGTGACGGTGAGCGGTGGCCTGGATGCCTTGGTGTTTACCGGTGGCATCGGTGAGCATGCGGCCTGGGTGCGGCGTGAGGTGATCCGCCACCTTGCTTTTCTTGGTTTTGAGCTGGACGAAAGCGCCAATGCAAATCACGCCATGTTGTTGGCGGTTCCGGACAGCTTGCCGATTCTGATGGTTCCGGCCGATGAGGAGGAACAGATGCGCCATTTGGCAACAGCGCTGCTCGAATCACCGCGCCGGGCCATCGCCTAATCTGTCGGGCGTGCTTGCCAGTAGGTCCATTGGCCCTTGCCGCCGCTCTTGGACTGGTACATCGCTTCGTCGGCTTGGCGAATGAGGGTCATGGCATGGATCGAATCCGTAGGTGCTACGGCAATGCCAATGCTGCAACCGATGGTGCAAGTCTCGGTGCCGAGTTCGAAAGGACGTGACAAGCGTTCCACAATCAGGTCGGCCACTACCTGGGCGTCATATTTATGCGCCAGATTGCCCAGAATCAGCGCGAACTCATCGCCCCCGAGGCGAGCCACGGTATCCGATCTACGGGAGGATTCTCTCAAACGTTCCGCCACCTGGATCAACAACTCATCGCCTTTATCGTGTCCCATCGTGTCGTTGACGTTTTTGAAACCGTCCAGATCGATGAGCAGCAGGGCTGTTGGGGTGAGATACCGAGCGGCATTGGCGATTGCCTGTTCAAGGCGATCCTGGAATAGGGCACGGTTGGGCAGTTTGGTCAGAAAGTCATGATGGGCCATGAACTCGATGCGTTTCTCGGCTTCTTTGCGTTCGGTGATGTCGCGCACGATCCCGACAAAATAGCGTTGTTCTCCCAGAGACATTTCCGATAGGGAAATTTCGATCGGAAAACGCTGACCATCTTTACGCATCCCGGAAATTTCGATGTTTCGGTTCAACAAAGGTTGGTTGTAAGCATCAACGTGGGTGCACGTCTTCTCCTTATCGGAAAAATAGTCGGGAATCAGCGTTTGGGCGCTTCTACCTTGAATCTCGGCCTGTGAATAGCCAAATATCACTTCGGCGGCGGGGTTGAACCCTTGAATTTC
>JAJYQG010000070.1 GCA_021794775.1 Pseudomonadota bacterium | reverse complement strand
GGGTTGCAGCTTCCACTGATGCCGTTCGCGGCGAACCTCGAGCATCCAGCGTCCTGCGGCGATCTGCAGTGGCCGCTGCAGATCCGTGCTCCAGAATACGAAGGGATGATGGATCAAATGGCGCATCGCCTGCGGCACATGAATGCGCTTTTCCTGGGGCTTCTGGTCCACCAGCGCATAGCGAATGGCTGAAATGATCGCGCGATCCTGGTCGGTCACCCCTTCGGGTTCGGTCTGCGCATGGGTCAGTTTCTGCAATGTGAGGGCCTTGGGGGCTCCCCAGCTGCCTTGAGCGTTGCGTCGCTGCTCCCTTCCTTCCAGCAAGAGCCGACCATCTTCCGGGTGGCGGCTCAATACCCAGCAAACGCGGCATTGCTTGGCACTGGTGGCTTCCTGGGACCATTCCTCGCCGAGCCGCGCCAGGGCGATCATGGCCCGTTCCCATAAAGGTTGGCGCCGGATGAGGTCGATGAGACTGTGGGCACCGATCTCTTCGTGCAAGGCTGCTCCCCGCGCGGCATGTCCTTCAGCGATGCGGTCGAGCAACTCCCAGGCTTCGGCGGCGACCCAGCGGTAGCCGTGGGTCGTGGCCTTGCGCGCCAGTTCGGTCAAACGCGGAACATCGATACGCTCCCCAGCCCCGTCCACCCACCAGCACGACAGGCTGCGAAACAGCAGCGCCAGCGAATCCTTATCGGGCATGTCGCCGCGTTCGTCGAGCACTTGTCCGGGCAGGGATTGCATGGCCCGCGCCACTTGACCCAGGCAGGCAAATACCGGGCTGAGTGGCGACCCCCCGCGAATGACCTGAGCGATGTGACAGGTGGCCTTCTCCAGCGCCTTGGTATCGCCTTTGGCAATCAAAGTGATGACATGACCCACCCCGCCCATGCCCGACAGCCCGCTCTTGCGCAGGTCTTGCGGCTTCTTGCTGTCTCGCAGCGCTGCCTCAAAACTTTCCAGAGCTTCTTCGAGATGCCCCCGCAGCAACGCGATCAATCCTTCCATGGTGCGCGCCAGTGCAAAGGACTTGCCCTGCACCAGATGCAAGGCTTCGCCAAGATGACCGCGCAAGATGAGGGGTTCACAAAGCACGCTGGCAAACCAGGCGCGCTGCTCTTCGGGGGCGGTGCGTGCCCGCTCCCGCAACCAGCTCAAGGCCCCCTTGCAGGGCTCGAAACGCGACGTCCGCAGCATGACGATGATGGCGGCAATGGTCAGACCTGTCTCGTTGGGCAGCTCGTTGAACTGCTGCTCGGAAAAAGGGGCATCGAAGAGACTCAGATAGGGGTTTCTAAGGCGCCAATCGCTGGCAAAATAACTTTGCAAGGTCTGTCCAAGCTTGGCAAAATCGTCGTAGCGACCAAAATACAGGGCCAGCCTGAGATCACGAACCCCTTCGCTGAAGTGACGCACGAAGTACCCATGGCGATAATCGGGCAGCTTGAAGGCGAGGCGTGCCGCTTCGTCGTAACACGCTTTTTCGGGATCGTCCTTGAGGTTGGCCAGAATGGTTTCGGACAACAGGGGGGCGCAGGAAAGACGACCGCCTTGCAGAATCAGGTCACCCCGTTCGAGCAGGCCATCGATGATGGGGTGGCAATCCTCGTCCAAAGGAGCCCCGCCCGCCAGACGAAACTGCTCCCACAGCGCCACCACCTGATGGCGCGACACTGGAACATACGCCAGCGACACCCAACGCAACAGGCTGAGCCAGGCGTTAGGCAGCGTCGATAGAGAACAGGGTTCGGCAAGCGCCGCAGAAACCTTCACGGAAACGTATCAACCTATGGGATTCGGGGATTAAGACCATGTCATCCTGGAATTCTATGCCGAATGACCAGCGCTTGCCAACTCCCTGCCCCAGGCGGTTGTCACGCAGGGCCTGAAAGCGTAGCATGGCAGCGGCATGCTGAATCGAGGGTCCCCATGGTCGACGAAGTTCTGATTGAAATCGAAGATTTGCATTTCTCTTACGGAGACCGCCCTTTGCTCACCGGGGTCGAGATGTCCCTGCGGCAAGGCAGGATCAGCGCCATCCTGGGTACCAGCGGCGTCGGCAAGACCACGTTGTTGCGCCTGATGGCAGGCCAGCTGCGCCCTTCCCGCGGCGCCGTGCGCTACCGCAACCGGGTGGTGCATGAGATGAGTGGCCGTGAGCTCTACGCCATGCGCCGTGAAATGGGCATGATGTTCCAGATGGGGGGACTCTTTACCGATCTTTCGGTGTTGGACAACATAGCGTTTCCGCTGCGCGAGCATACGCGGCTGGGCGCCGCTCAAATTCGTGACATCGTACTCATGAAACTTCAGGCCGTTGGCTTGCGCGGGGCCCGCGATCTGATGCCAACCGAACTGTCGGGGGGCATGCACCGTCGTGTCTGTCTTGCGCGGGCTATTGCACTCGACCCCATGCTCGCCGTTTACGATGAACCTTTCGCCGGACTCGATCCCATTTCCCTGAACGCGGTCGCGCGGTTGATCCGGGAACTAAACGACAGCATCGGCATCACATCCGTCGTTGTGACGTATGATGTCAGCGAGTCGTTGAAAGTCGTGGACGATATTTTTCTGCTTTCCGATGGCAAGGTAGTCAGCCAGGGAACGCCCCGTCAACTGGAAGCGCCCGAAGCGGATCCTTATGCCCATCAGTTCATCCATGCAGCAGCCGACGGTCCTGTGGCATTTCACTGGCCGGCTCCTGCGTTGAGCAAGGATTTTCGTCTGTCCGCTGCATGACCCCAAGCCGGAATCCGGGAGGCCGATCCCCTTCCGCTTCTGTTTTTTTCTGTTCGGGAACCCACCATGTCTGACCCCCATGCCTCCCCTCCCCCTGCGCCAGCGCATAACCTGCGACGTCTGGTCTTCATTGGACTGGCGATCTTGGCCATTGCCGGGCTGGTACACCGTTTTCGCCCATCCTCCCCTGCTCAAGGGCCCGCTTCCCATGCCCATCCCCTGCCAGCCGTTTCTCTGGCCCGCGCCGAACAGGTCGATTTTCCAGTCTGGTTGACCGGGCTTGGCACCGTAACGCCGGTGTATACGGTCACCCTCAAAAGCCGCGTCGATGGAGAACTGATGCGGGTCTATTTCCGCGAAGGCGATCGGGTGCATCGGGGCGATCCGATCGTTGAGATCGACCCACGTCCCTATCAGGTACAACTTGCCCAAGCCGAAGGGCAACTGCTACATGACCAGGCCTTGCTTCAGAACGCCCGCATCGACCTGGCCCGTTACCAGGATTTGATCAAGACGGGTGCCATCCCCGATCAACAGCTGGTGACCCAGCAAGCCCTGGTGACCCAGTACGAAGGCACGGTCAAATCCGATCAGTCCCAGGTGGACAATGCCAAACTGCAGCTGGTTTATTGCCACATCACGGCACCGGTGGATGGACGGCTCGGCATCCGTCTGGTGGACCAGGGCAACATGGTGTTGGCGGCCGGCAATGTCGGCTTGGTGGTGCTGACCCAGCTCAACCCCATCACCGTCATTTTCCCTTTGCCGCAGGATTATCTCAATGAAATTCAACAGGGCATGAAAGGCCCCCTCGCCCCGCTGAAAGTCGAAGCCTGGGACCGCTCCAACCAGCATCGAATTGCCAGTGGCGTGTTACAGACACTGGACAACCAGGTCGACGTGACGACCGGCATGGTCAAGCTGCGCGCCCAGTTCGACAATGCCAATGATGCGCTCTTCCCCAACGAATTCGTCAATGCCCGGTTGCGCGTGGCCCTGCTGTCGCAGGCCACTGTCATTCCCAGTGCCGGCGTTCAACAGGGAAACCAGGGACCTTTTGCCTTTGTCGTGGATAAAGCGATGCGCGTATCGGTCCGTCTTCTCAAGCCAGGCCCCAGCGATGGAGAAAAAACCGCGATTCTTTCGGGGTTGCAACCAGGCGAACAGGTGGTCATCGATGGCGTGGACAACCTGCATGAGGGCATCACGGTCACCTTGGCACAGCGCCACCTGTAACCCGAGCTTGCGCCATGAATTTTTCTCGTCCCTTCATCGACAGGCCGATCGCCACGGCGCTGGTGATGGTCTCGATCATGCTCCTGGGACTGATCGCCTGGGGACAACTGCCGCTGTCGGCCTTGCCTGAGGTGGACTACCCCACCATCGAGGTCACGACCCTTTATCCCGGCGCTGGGCCTGAGGTCATGGCCAGCACCGTCACGGCCCCATTGGAACGTCAGTTCGGGCAAATGGCCGGGCTAACCCAGATGGCCTCCAGCAGTTCCGGAGGGGCTTCGGTCATCACGCTGCAATTTTCACTCATCACTTCCATCGACGTCGCCGAGCAACAGGTTCAGGAAGCCATCAATGCCGCGGGCACATTCCTGCCCACCGACCTGCCGATGCCGCCCCTCTACAATAAGGTCAACCCTGCCGACGCGCCCATTCTGACCCTGGCGGTAACGGCGCCGAACATGACATTGCCCCATTTGCAGGACTGGGTTGAAACCCGCCTGGTGGGCAAACTGTCCCAGGTATCCGGTGTCGGGATGGTCAGTCTTGGCGGAGGCTTGCGACCGGCTGTGCGCATTCGCGGCAACCCTGACGCCCTGGCAACCCGCCATCTCAGCCTGGAAGACTTGCGCTCGGCCATCGTCAACAACAACGTCGATCTGCCCAAAGGCAGCTTTGATGGCCCCGCTCACTCCGTTTCGGTGGATGCCAACGACCAGCTGCACGATGCCGCCGCCTACCGACAGATCATCATAACCTATATCAATGGGGCGCCAGTGCGGATCGGCGATGTAGCCGAAGTGGTGGACGATGCCGAGGATGTGCACCTTGCGGCCTGGAAAAACACCACCCCCGCCATCGTCGTCAACATCCAGCGTCAGCCGGGTGCCAATGTCATCGAGGTGTCGGAGCGCGTCAAAGCACTCTTGCCCAAACTCAAGGATGCCCTGCCTGCAGGGGTCAAGGTTGAACTGCTGACCGACCGCACCACCACCATCCGCGCGTCGGTTCATGAAATTCAATTCGAATTGATGCTGGCGATTGCCCTGGTGGTGATGGTCATCTTCCTGTTTTTGCGCAACCTGCCTGCCACCCTGATTCCCGCCTTTGCCGTACCCGTTTCCCTCATCGGCACCCTGGGCATCATGTACCTGGCCCATTTCAGCATCAACAACCTGACGCTGATGGCGCTCACCATCGCCACTGGGTTTGTGGTCGACGAGATC
>JAJYQG010000034.1 GCA_021794775.1 Pseudomonadota bacterium | reverse complement strand
GCACCACCTTGTACTGGAACGTCGCCGACGCCCCACAGCTGCCCAACGCCAACCCCACCTCTTCGCTGCATCTGATGCGCATGATTCAGGAAATTTTCACCAACATTGCCAAACATAGTCGCGCACGCCATGCCTGGTTTGTCGTCAAGGCCAACCACCTCGACATCGTCGATGATGGCATCGGCTTCGACACCAGGGCGCCTCATGCCGGGCGGGGGCTGCCCAACCTGCGCCAGCGCGCCCAACAAACCGGCCTGGACCTGAACATCCAGTCTTCCCCTCAGGGGACGCATGTCACCATTTCCTGGTCTTCTCCAACGTCCTCGTAACCCACTCTGCTAGAATTCTGATTTTCCCCGCTCACGAACAGGGCCATGCGCGTTCTTGGCATTGAAACCTCTTGCGACGAAACCGGCGTCGCCATCTACGATACGCACCAGGGCCTGATGGGCGATGTGCTGTATTCCCAGGTCTCCCTGCACGCCGCCTATGGCGGTGTCGTCCCGGAACTGGCCTCCCGCGACCATATTCGCCACCTGACGCCCCTGATCGAACAGGTGCTGGTTCAGGCATCCACTTCTCTCGATGAACTGGATGCCATCGCCTACACCGCTGGCCCGGGTTTGGCTGGTGCCCTGCTGGTGGGGGCTTCCGTCGCTGCCGGATTGGCCTGGGCACGGGCGCTTCCCTTGGTTCCGGTGCATCATCTGGAAGGTCATCTTCTGTCGGCGCGCCTCGATGATCCGGCACCCGATTTCCCCTTCACGGCGCTGCTGGTATCCGGCGGGCATACGCAATTCATGACGGTGTGCCAGGCCGGAGACTACACCCTGCTCGGCGAGTCGGTGGACGATGCGGCGGGGGAAGCTTTCGACAAAACCGCCCAGTTGCTGGGCTTGCCCTATCCGGGCGGACCCGCCCTGGCACGCCTGGCCAGCACAGGCGACCCCCGGCGCTTCAAGCTGCCGCGCCCGCTGCTGCACAGCGGCGATTTGCAAATGAGCTTCAGCGGCCTCAAGACCGCTGTTGCTCAATGCATCCGTGAACAAGCGGAGGAGGCGCGCGCCGACATCGCTGCGGCCTTCGAGGAAGCGGTGGTCGATGTGCTGGCCAGCAAGGCCCAGCTGGCCATGGCGCAAAGCGGCCATGACACCCTGGTGGTGGCGGGAGGCGTGAGCGCCAACCAACGGCTGCGCCATACCCTGCAGCAGCGCTTGAACCCGCGCGGAATCCGGGTGGCGTTTCCGCCCCAGCGCCTCTGTACCGACAATGGCGCGATGATCGCTTACGCCGCCTGGTGTCAGCTGCAGCAACCCGGGGTCCTGGAGGGTTACCAGGCGCAGCAACGGCCGGGATTCACCGTCCATCCCCGCTGGGATCTGGCCGCTTACGGCCATCGCTGGCGCGCCACCATCGCCGACAACCCTGACCGGACTTCACAAGCCGGGCAAAATACCCCACACTCCCATCCATAAAAACGCCCCGATCATCGCTGAACGAGGCGTTCCCATGACGTCGCGCCAGGGCGCGCAACAACGTCAGAAGCTTAGGCGGGATGATGCCAGCTTATGGGGCGACAATGTCCTTCTTCATGGGAGCCAACCCCTTGAGCAGGGCATTTTGCGCTCCCATATCCCCACGAAGTGCGCAGCATTGTTGACAATAACGAGATCGATAACAAGCCTTATTGACAGAACGACTGACTGATGTGGGGGTTGCTGTTCTGTTGACCCCCACAATCATGCGGCACGCCTTCCAGTTCAATTCCCAAACCCGCAATTGAACCCGCGTCCGCAGGTTCTCCGCACGCATCCCGTCCCATCAAACCGCATAATTGTAACAAAGTGTTGCAAAAAGTTACGGTTCGGGTAATATTTGGTTCATCATCAACCCTAGAAAGCGATGCATGATTGCCTCCAAAAACGCCCATGTCCAACGCGCCCTGCTCTTGCCCACAGCATCGCTGGTTCTGGCTCTATTGGGGGTCAGCGAGAGCCGTGCCGAAGATGACTATGTCATCTATTCCCCCCTCGTGACCCAGGGAGAAACCGAAGCCGAGTTACGCGGGTATCAAATGTGGTCAGGCAACAAGACATTGGATCACAGCGGCTCTTTTGGCCTGGCTTTGGCCTACTCCCCAACCAACTGGTGGAAAACCGAATTGTTCACCGGTCCTTTCGACTACTCCCCCACCCTGCAACCGGTACGCCACGGCTCAGAGTGGGAAAACATATTCCAACTTGCGGATCATGGGCAGTTCTGGGCCGATCCCGGACTTCTGGTGTCTTATGTCCAAAGCAACCAGCCAGGGGTTCCCAACGCCGTTGAACTCACACCCTTGCTCGAACGCAGCACCCCGCAGTATATCGAGCGCTTCAATGTCGTATTTCAGAAACTGATCGGAGTCAATCTCATCGGGCGCTTCAATACGCGCTACAGCTATATGGCCGATTACAAATGGAAGGAAGGCTTTGCTCCCGGCATCGAAGCCTACGATTTTCCCTCGGATAATACCCATCAGGTCGGTCCGGGCTTTTCTGGCGAATGGGCCTTGGGTAGCCATTACACGTTGGAATACAGCGGGGCATTCTTATACGGCATTTACCAGGGCAATGTCGGCAGCGCTCTCGTGCTGCGTGTTTCCACCGTTTTCTAACCGGATAACCCTACCCTCTTGGGTTGACGTCCCTCCAAGAAGATCAAACGCGATGATACATTTGTATCACCTGTAAAATGTTAGAATTGGGCAATTTTGGTCCTGCCACCATCTGACCCGAAGCTGCTGTTGCATCAGGGCCTAACGCGTCCAGGAAGAATGCCGCCATGTCTTTATCCATAGCCGCGCCGACCGTTACGGCAGGTTGTACGCAATGCCGCGACCCCAAGGTACTGGGTTTTGACTTTACCATGGCTTTTCAGCCCATCATGAACCTTGAGACCGATTCCCCGTTTGCCTATGAAGCGCTGGTACGCGGACTGAATGGCGAGGGGGCTGCAGAAATTCTGGCCAAAGTGAACGACGACAATCGCTATCTGTTTGATCAGGCCTGTCGCACCAAGGCGATTGAACTGGCCGCCAATTTCCGGCTGCACCATATCCCCGGCTGTCATTTGAGCATCAACTTTCTACCCAATGCCGTTTACCGTCCTGAAACCTGCATTCGTTCTACCCTAACAGCATGTTCCACATTCGGTTTCCCATCCGGTCTGCTCATGTTCGAGGTGACCGAGGGAGAAAATATCGGCGATCCAACCCACCTGCTGAAGATCTTTGAAGACTACAGTGCGCGCGGTTTTCTGACGGCCATCGATGACTTCGGCGCGGGCTACGCTGGCCTGAACCTACTGTCGATGTTTCAACCCGGCGTACTGAAGATCGATATGGAATTGACCCGGGATGTGGATAGGCATCA
Source organism: Pseudomonadota bacterium (assembly GCA_021794775.1). GTDB lineage: Bacteria > Pseudomonadota > Gammaproteobacteria > Burkholderiales > Ferrovaceae > Ferrovum. Next base: position 1,792 of record JAJYQG010000034.1, on the reverse strand, counting down.
CGTCAAGCGGGCCATTGTCGAGGCCATCGTTATGGTTTCAAAACAGTTGCATATTCAAGTTATTGCCGAAGGGATTGAAACCGAAGCCGAACGTGACACCCTGTACAACATGGGCATCATTTACCAACAGGGTTACCTGTATGCCCGACCCATGGTGGGCGCCCTACCGCTGGCCAATCTCTAAAACCCGATTGGCTCGACGATGGGGGCAGGTCAGCCCCACAAAATCTGCCCCTGCATTCTGTCACCATCCCAACCTTGCGCCCGACGGACGATATTTCTTCATGAACCCAAGCCCTTTCTCACCACGGGTTCTCTGCTGGTTCCGGCGCGATCTGCGCATCGACGACCATGGAGCCCTGAGTGCCGCCCTCCGAGCCGGAGTCCCGGTTGAGGGGGTTTTTATCTTTGACAGCGACATTCTGGCTGACCTGCCGCGCCACGATCGACGCGTCACCTTCATTTGGCAGGCACTGCGCGAACTGGTGACCCAATGGACCGCATCGGGACGCACCTTCCACTTGCTGCACGGCAAGCCTGACCAGCTCATCCCCCACCTCGCCGCCGAACGGCAGGCCCATACCGTCTTCTGCAACCATGACGTCGAACCCTCGGCACAAAGGCGAGACAGTCAGGTTGCCGCTTCCCTGGCCCGGGATGGACGACGTCTGGCAACCTTCAAGGATCAGGTGATTTTCGAAGCCGATGAAATCCTCACCCGTGAAGGTCTGCCCTACCGTGTGTTTACCCCGTACCGCCGCGCCTGGGAACAACGCTTCACCTCCGTAGACTGTGCGTCTTTCCCTGTTTCTCTGTCACCTGTCGTCCATGACAGTATCCCGCCCTCAGCCGTCAACACGATGGCACATTGGCTCTGTCATCCTGAGGGGGGACGCTTCCCCGACTTGAATGAACTCGGCTTTGAGGCCGTCGATCTTGGCGCATGGCACGCCGGCAGCCTAGCCGCTCAACAGCGACTGGATGCCTTTGCCCAGCGTATGCCCGACTACCACCTGCGACGCGATTACCCTGCCCAAGCGGGAAGCTCCCAACTCAGTCCCCACCTGCGCTTTGGTACCCTGTCCATACGTGCTGCAGTGCGCCTGGCACGGAACAGCGATGATGCGGGAAGCCGAGCGTTTCTCGGCGAACTGATCTGGCGCGAATTCTTTCAGATGATCCTGGCCCATCGCCCGGATCTGGCCCAAGGTCGTTGTTTCCTGTCGCGCTTCGATGCACTGACCTACCCTGGAGACGAAGAGGATTTTGAACGCTGGTGTCAGGGGCAAACCGGCTATCCGCTGGTCGATGCAGCCATGCGCCAGCTGTTGGCCACGGGCATCATGCATAACCGCTTGCGGATGGTCAGCGCCTCTTTTTTAACCAAGAACCTGCAGGTCGATTGGCGTTGGGGCGAACGGCATTTTGCGCGCCATCTGCTCGATTTCGATTTTGCTGCCAACAACGGTGGCTGGCAATGGTGCGCCTCGACGGGTTGTGATGCCCAGCCGTGGTTTCGCATTTTCAACCCGGTGACCCAGTCGGAACGCTTCGATCCGGACGGGATGTTCATCCGTCACCATCTCCCCGAACTGGCCTTCTGCCCCGATCGGTTCATTCATGCCCCTTGGCGGATGACCGCATCATCCCTGGGACTCGCTGCCTACCCTCCTCCCTGCGTCGACATAGCCACAAGCCGACAAGCCACGCTGGCGCGCTACCGCGCCATCAGTCCGGCAGCTGGTGACATAGATCCAGCATAAAAGCACGCAGCAACAGCCCTGCCGCCTTC
>JAJYQG010000136.1 GCA_021794775.1 Pseudomonadota bacterium | reverse complement strand
ATGGGGCGGAAACTGTCTTTGTCGATACGGCTGATGGTGCCTTCGCCGGAATTGAGCACGATGACAACCTCAGCATGTCCGATCATCGGCAGCAGAGAAAAAAACAGCGCAAAGAACATCAAAAGCAGTTGCATGGTTTAGAATCGTCGTTCCATGGCTCGAAGTCGGGGCAACTCACGGGATTGTACGTGTGACCCGATTTTCTGGGTTGATTCACATCAGTCCTGAGCGCAAGTTGCGTAGGGTTGGATATTTTACCATTTTTGACAGGTGGTTCCCGCATGAATTTCTGCTCAAGTTGTGGCGCTCCGGTGACGATTCAGGTGCCGGAAGGGGATCATTTGCCACGACATGTCTGTTCGGCATGCCGCACGATTCATTACGTCAACCCCAAGATTCTCGTCGGGGCGGTGCCGGTGTGGGGGGATCGCATTCTGTTGTGTCGTCGTGCCATCATGCCGCGCGAGGGGTACTGGACCATGCCCTCGGGGTTCATGGAGAACGGGGAAACCCTGCAAATGGGGGCCGCCCGTGAAACCTATGAAGAATCCCTGGCCCGAGTGACCATTGAAGATCTCTTGTCGGTCATCAATATCGCGGGACATAATCAGGTTCATGTTCTCTTTCGGGCACGCATGAATGGGCCGGAGCATGGCGCGACGTTGGAAAGCAGCGAGGTGCGCCTGTTTTCCGAACATGAAGTTCCGTGGGACGATCTGGCTTTTAGAACCGTCACCCATACCCTGAGGCATTTTTTTGAAGACCGGTGCAAGGGGGAGCGAGGGTTGCACCTGGTTGATCTGGATACAACCCGCATCTGAAAGGGCTGTCTCCGTTTTTGAGGTTGTTGCATGGAAGTCGAATTGCAGATTGAAGGGCTGGATCACGAAGCCCATGGCATTGGTCGTTACGAGGGGAAGGTCGTGTTCGTGGCTGGCGCCTTGCCCGGCGAGACCGTGCAAGCGACGATCATGCGCCGGAAAAGCCACTTCGATCAGGCGGAAATGACGGCTGTGGTACTGCCCGGACCAAGTCGCACATTGCCCCGTTGCCCTCACTTTGGGCGCTGCGGGGGCTGCAACATGCAGCATGCCGATCCTGCCGCCCAGATTGCTTTCAAGCAGCGTATTCTTGAAGATAACCTGGCGCGCATCGGCAAGGTGCGCCCTGAGGTGCTGTGGTCTCCGCTTCAGGGGCCTGCTTGGGGTTATCGTCAACGGGCTCGTCTCTCGGTACGCTGGGTTGCCAAGAAGGGGCGGGTGCTGGTTGGTTTCCATGAAAAGCATTCGAGTTTTGTGGCCGATATGGATTCTTGTGACATCCTTCCGCCGCAGGTCTCCCGTTTGTTGATCCCGCTGCGCAATCTGGTGGCTTCTCTGAGCATCAAGGAGCGTTTGCCGCAGATCGAGGTGGCGCAGGGCCAGGATGTACTGGTTTTGGTGATGCGTATTCTGGAGACCCCCAACGCAGAAGATGCGGCGCTCATGCGCGCTTTTGCTGAGCACCACGACGTGCAGATCTGGTGGCAGACCAAGGGCCCCGACAGCGCCCGTCCGTTCCACCCCGAGCAGGCCGCGCGGCTGACGTACCGTCTCGATGAGTTTTCCGTGGAAATGCCCTTCGGGCCCACGGAGTTTACTCAGGTCAATGGGGCCGTCAACCGCGTACTGGTTGGAAAGGCGGTGAGACTGATGGATCCTCGGCCTGGCGAGCGCATGGCTGACCTGTTTTGTGGGCTTGGCAATTTTGCTTTGCCCCTGGCCCGTTCTGGGGCGCAGGTCTTAGGCATTGAAGGCAGCCAGGCGCTGGTGCTTCGTGCCCGGGAAAATGCTGCCCACAATGGCTTGCAAGCCATGACGGAATTCAGGGTTGCCAATCTGTTCGAATGCACGGAACAAACCGTGGCGTCCTGGGGGAGGCTCGACAAATGGCTGGTGGATCCTCCGCGGGATGGGGCCGTTGAATTGGTCAAGTCCATTGGCGGCGAGGGACCACAGCGCATCGTCTACGTTTCTTGCAGCCCTGCTACGCTGGCACGAGATGCGGCCATTCTGGTTCATCAGAAAGGCTACCGGCTTATGGGGGCCGGGGTGCTCAACATGTTTCCGCATACGGCCCACGTCGAATCGTTGGCCTGGTTCGAGCGCGGATAAAAAAAGGCGACCCGAAGGTCGCCTGATCCGTCCCCCGGTGGGAAATGTCAGCGGCGGTCTCCGCCGAAAACGCCAAGCAGTTGCAACAGGCTGACAAAGACGTTGTAGATGTTGACGTAAAGGCTCAGGGTGGCCGAGATGTAGTTCGTTTCTCCGCCGTGGACGATGGCACTGATGTTGAACAGGATCATCAGTGAGGAGAACATCATGAAGGCGGCGCATAGCACCAGTTGCAACAGGGGCAGCTGAAAAAAGATGTTGGCAATGACGGCCACCATCAAAACCACAGAACCCACGGCCAGGAACTGGGCCATGCCGGTGAAGTTGCGTTTGGTGGTGCTGGCCAGCGCCGACAGCGAGAAAAATACGGCGGCGGTTCCTCCGGCGGCCAGAGAAACCAGCTGGGCTCCATTGCGGAACGACAAGGTAAACTGAAGCAAAGGCCCGAGCATCACGCCCATGATGAAGGTCAGCAACAGCAACAGATAGACGCCCGTGGAGCTGTAACGGTTGGCTTCGATGGCATAAAACAGACCGTAAATGGCGCCCAGGAACAACAGGCTGGTGAGCATGGGACTGGCTGCCATGAAGGCAAAGCTCAGGTTCAGGCCAACGAGCGCACCCACGGCTGTTGGAATCAGGGATAAGCCCAGCAGCCAATAGGTATTGCGCAACACACGCTGTTGCAGCGAATCCAGTTGACCTGCCTGATTGTAAACGTTGTACTGTCTTTGCATGGTAAAACTCCTTCGGTAAGGTCCGCCGGGACTCTTCTACCCATGAGACTCTGGAAATGGTGAGAAGTTTCCTGCCGCCTTGTTGATTGACCCTATGGGGACCCGGCAAATGTATCACAAGTCCCGATGGCTGTGGTATTCTGGCGCCCTTCTGGGAAGCGTGGCCGAGTGGTTTAAGGCACTGGTCTTGAAAACCAGCGATGGGCGACCATCCGTGAGTTCGAATCTCACCGCTTCCGCCAGTATCCTCCATAAAGCGATCCCCTGACCCCGCAAGCGCACCATCCTGCGGCTTGAATCAGGCTCTCCAGAGCAGGCATTGTTGTTGCACCAGTGCCGCCAGGGATTTTGCCTCCGCTTTTTGATGGCGCAACCAGGAGGCGTCGTCTTTCTGCTTCATGACATCGTCTTTCAAGCGCGCACAGGCCACATCGGCTCTGAGATCGATCGCGTGGGGTTCAATTTTGGCCAAGATTTCCAACACATCTTCCGCCAACGGACGATGTTCGTTGGTGCTAGGGTCGACATACACGCCCTGCAAACCAAAACGGCACGCCTGAAACCGATTGAAGCTGTACACCAGATAATCCCGCTCCTGCTCTTTGAAGGGAGCTTCGAGGGTCAGATAACGCGCCAGAGCCTGAATGAACACCGCTATGGTGCTGGCTTTGGCAATGGTCAAGGGCGTATCCATGACACGTACTTCTATTGTTCCATACTCTGGCTTGGGCCTGATGTCCCAGTAGAAGTCCTTCATGCTTTTGACAATGCCGGTAGCTGTCATGGCTTCAAAGTAGTCGGAAAACTCGGTCCAGGTGCGCACCATCGGCGCGCGCCCGCTGAGCGGGAAAGCAAACACCGAATTCAGGCGTGCTGAATGAAAGCCGGTATCGCTTCCTTGAACAAAAGGAGAGGAAGCGCTCAATGCGATGAAATGCGGCACGTATCGGGATAACCGGTGCAGCAGCACCAAGGCTTCGTCGGCCTGAGGGCAGCCCACATGCACATGCTGGCCAAAGATGGTGAACTGTTTGGCCAGATAACCGTACAGCGCGGACAATTCGTCGAAGCGCGGCGTTTCAAAAATTCGGCGCTCACCCCAATGCTGAAACGGGTGTGTCCCTCCGCCACAAATGCCAATATCCAGCCGGTCGGCACAATGCAGGGCTGCCTGGCGGATCTCATCCAGTTGTTCGACGATGTCGTCGTAGGCAACGCAGATGCCCGTAGCCATTTCAAACATGCCGTGGGTAATTTCCGGCTTGACGTCCCATTTCTTGTTCTTTTTGCGCAGCAATCGCAACAGATCTGCTGTGGCCTCCGATATGTCGTAATCGTAGGTATTGACCAGTTGCAGTTCCAGTTCCACGCCCAGCGTCAGAGATCGAGAGGCTGAAAACTCGGGAATGGCCATAACGTTACTCCCGGCACTCGCGGACAAATCGTAATCCTCTTTGCAGAGCCAGAGGGCCAAAAACCACCATGAGCAGCACCATACATAAGACCACGGCGTCGGCGACGCCGTCGGTTTGCGGATAAAACCGATGCAGATCATTCAGTTCAACCATGGGAACTTCTGCCAGAGGAATCAATGAAACGCCCAAGGCCAATGACTGACGCAGATCCAGTCCGGTTATCGGGCCCAGCGCGCCTACGCACAGCAGTTTGGCAACACCTCTGGCGAGGAGGAGCAGCATGGCAGCACCTGCGCCCAGCCATACGTAATGCCACGTCAGACGCGAGCCGGCCATCACGAACAGCAAAATGGCCAACAAACTGCCCAATGTTGCCAGATACCGTGGCAACAATATCGGCCGTTGATCCCAATGTTTGACCAATATTCCTCCGATGAGCGGGGCCAAAAGAACGGGCCATTGGAACAGCAATACCAGCGATTCGATGAACAGCAACAAGCCCAGCACCAACGGAGCGCTGTATTCCAGAGCGAGATCAAAGTGACCGCGGAGCCATTTGAAAGCAAGGGCCAGCAACGCCCCCAACCCAAGGGAGCCCACGATCAGCACCGTGAAGCGGCCGATACCCAACATCCATTGGCCATGAAATGCCCCCTGGTACCAAGCCATGATCCATTGAAACCCCAATACCGAATAGGCGATGTTGAGCCCGCTGAGTACCAGCAAACGTTGAGAAACCCGTCCTCGGGCACGGTTTTCCGTGATCGTCTGCATGGCGATCACGGGAGAACTTCCCATGATCATCACGGCGATCACCAACCCCGTCTTGGGCTGAATGCCCAGCGCCTGAGTGACCAAAAAAGTGACAGCCAAGGTGACAGCGGCTTCCAGCAGGCTGGACACCATG
>JAJYQG010000098.1 GCA_021794775.1 Pseudomonadota bacterium | reverse complement strand
AGACGCAAGGCATAGCATGCCGAACTGATCAGAGACCACGCCATCAGATATCCCGAAACCGGTTGGGCATGGCCAGCATGCAGCAGATACACACCTATTTGAGGCCAGACAAGCAGAAGACATGCTTTCAAGACCGCAGGTTTTGTTCTCGAAAGCATCCCATTCAACACCATGCTGAACGGAAACAACGGAAGAAAGAAAGCTGCTGCCAACAACGTCATCATAACCACCTCGACCAAACATTCATGCATTTCGATAAAACCAATACCCGCTGCGCCAGCAATGCATAGATGTCGGCCACATAAAATTCGCGCGAAATCAAGGAATATAGAGCGAGCCGTGCGGGAGAAGGAACGGTACTGCCATGCCTGCCAGCAGCGGCAGCGTAATAGGTCGCCATCCATCCGACGACGATCGCAACCGTCAAAACACCCACCAGAACATAGAAGGTCACAGAAGGAATACTTGCGGCAACATCGATAGCGCCCCTGATCGCCCTATCCGGGTACATGAACTGGTCGAACGTATGTTCAATCAAGGTGTAACCTGCCACGATGATGATCAGGGAAAGAATGATCATGGCCATCGTCCGCCAGGGCTTCTCGGCTTTCAGACGGTAGGTGGCGAAGAGCAATTGAGCGCCTGTTGCCCATCCGAAAAACAACAGAATGGTGGCCCCCTGTTGGCCCGCCAAGCCCCCGCCCGCCAAGCCCCCGCCCACCAGCCAGCGAGAAATCCCCAGAACAAGAAAAGGCATGACCACCGTCACCATGGCAGCCAACATCCAAGGCAAGCGCGAGGTAGCAGGCTTGCGTTCCACCACAAAAGTATAAATGTCATCGTGGGGAACCCCATCCTGTTTTCTGGCTTCGCCAATCATGCCTCCTGCACCCAGAAAAAGCGTGCCCTTGAACAAGCCATGGGCAATCAGGTGGTAAATCGCCAAAGAAAAGGCGCCGACACCACATTCTACGAACATGAACCCCATCTGCCCCATGGTGGAATAGCCCAACGATTTCTTGATGTCGTTCTGGGTAAGCATCAAAATCGACCCCATCACCGCAGTGATGAGTCCGACCGCAAATATGAGATGGAGAACCCCGCCGGCATGGACAAAAACAGGTGCAAAACGGTTGATGATAAAACCTCCGGCATTGACAATGCCTGCGTGCATGAGTGCCGATACGGGCGTTGGCCCTTCCATGGTGTAAGGTAGCCAAGTATGCAGGGGGAATTGCGCAGAACGCGCAAAGGCGCTCAGCGCAATAAGCAAGGCCACCACAACGGTCAACGACAATCCGAACACGTGATAAGCGTCGGGCATGGCGGCAATACGCTCAAAGAGCTGCGGCAACGAAAATGTGCCGTAAGCTTTGTACAGCAGGACAGTCGCCAGAATCAAAGGCAGATCGCCCAAGCGATAGGTGAAAAATGTCCAGAATGCATAGCGCTGAGCGGGCGGACGTTCCAGATCGTGTCCCAGAAGAAAGTAGAGAAGCACCCCGATCCCATGCCAAGCGATAAGCAGGGTGACGAGATCGCCCGCGGCCACCATCAACAAGATGGTGCCTGTCATCAAATCAAGCAGGATATAAAAACGTGCATACCCTGTTTCTTCTGCCATGTAGCGTACCGCGTACACATGCACCACAAAACTGATGCCTGCTACCGCAACGGCCATGACACTTTGCAAGGGATCCAGGTACAGACTTCCCCATGCATACCCCGATGAAAACCATTGCGGCTGTGGATGGCTCCAATAATCGATAAGGGCCAAGACACCCATGGCAAAAGTCAGAGCGCTGACGCTGACGCTTAACCGAGCAATGGCCCGCTGGTTCGTGGAAGGAACAAAGCTGGTCAGCCACGCTGAAAGCATGGGTGAAAACACGATGCCTAGCAGCATCAAGTGATGGATGGTCAAAGAAAGTCCCTCCCTTATCAAGGGTTGATTCGTCTCACGCCGTTGCTGGCTGCTTTTCTCGACTCTGCGTCAAAGCCCATTCGAATCGAACATCGCGAAGGAATGGCCTCTCAATCAGAACGCACCTTCCATGTCACGGTTCCTGTTCTCCCTGGATGGCCATATGCCGTATCCACTGTATGGGCGAGAGAAAGGGGAAGTTGTTCGACACCGACAACCTGATCGGCCAGGGTGTAATCTCCCACGATGCGGTCTGCTGTGGCTGGTCGTAAAATTTTTTCTTCAAACGCCACCTGATCATGATGTTTTCTGAAGTTCTCCAGAGCCATAGGGGAGGTCAGCACAACAAGCCAGCAGTGCCTGTATCGTGCACTCATTTCCGTCACACTCCCTGCCACTACGGCACGAACCCCAGGAATATTGACCAGCATGCGCTGCCCTTCTTTCATCGCTAAGCGCAGCTCGTCTTGCGAGCATAACGGCGCATTGAAAGCAACCAAATGCACGACATTCAACCATAATCGGGACTGTGCAAGAATCTCGGCAGCTCTGCCAGCAGCCCCCAGCAACAGCATGTATTGCTCAGCCTCTAGGGCAACAGCCTGCGCAAGCTCATGAAACAAAGACTGCAGGGTTACTTTGCTGTTGCGAAGAAGTTTCTGGGCCAGAACTTCAAGAGGTATCTTGCAGGTCACCTTGGCCACACCTAAGGCTGAGAGTTTACGAAACTGTTCCCCTGACAGTTCGCGCTCAAGTTCGATGGCAAGGGGCATCGCTACCGCTTCCCCTATCTCTCTGAGCCGATTCCAGTCCAGCTTGAGCCTGCCGCCAGGCTGGCGATAAGCAAATGAAATCTCGAGAAAGTCCACTCCTGTTCTGTCGGAGAATCCTTTGGCCTCTCCCGCAGTCGTAGGCCCTTCGCCGCTCAGCACACCGCCGCACACGAGACCACAGGCCCTGGCCATGGATGAGGTTTCTCGGGTTCGTTCGATATGGTCACCCAACAAAAGCCCCGGACCCTCGATGGAAACCCCATTGCATCCATGGTTCACGGCATCAAACACCGCTGCCAAATCGTTTCCCCAACGACAGTGAAGCGCCACCGGAATGTTGGCACGACGCGCCGCTGTTTCAGCAGCCGCCATCAACAGTTCGCGTTCCTCACCGCCAGGAATGTCGAGAACGACCGGCGCCCGATGTTTCTCAGCCGCCCCCATAACCGCCCGCAACACATCCAGATTCGAGACTTCAAAGGCACCTACGGCATACCCATTACGCCAGGCATGGTTCAACATATCCTTCATATCGATTATTGGCATGTCATTCTCCTTGGGCTATCTTGTCAGACTCATGTAGAGGGTCGGGAGCTTCTCCGGCAACCTGGCAACATGATCCAGCACCATGTAATTCCTGAACCCAAATATCCGCGAAATGTAATCGTCCGCGTGAGGATCAAGACTCAGACAAAAGGTGGTAATGCCCTGCCTAGCCAGTTCTTCAACGGCTTTCCTGGTATCGTGACGAAGGTATTGGGGATCCCTCACATCGTTGTCGGCCGGCTCACCATCCGTCAGAAGAAAAATCAGCTTGCGCTGACTGGGTCGCCGGGCCAATAACGTTCCAGCATGCCGAAGGGCCGTTCCCATCCTCGTCGAGAGTTGCCCCGTCATCCCTGCCAACCTTGCTTTGACCTTGTCGTCGTAAGGACCGTCGAAGTCCTTGAAGCGGAAATACTCCACCTCATGTCGACCATTGGAATCAAACCCATGGATCGCAAAAGGATCGCCAATCCTGGACAACGCGTCTGCCAGCAAAGCTGCTGCCTCTCTGGCAAGATCAAGCACCTTCGTCGTTCCATCGCCATTTCGAACTGGATCGTTGGTGGATTCCGAAAGATCTATCAGCAACAAAACAGACAGGTCCCTGATTTGCAAGCGAGTCCTGATACCAATGCGCGGATCGGGCTGCATTCCCATGCGCAAATCGACAGCCGCATGAATCGCAGCATTGATATCCAGGTCGTCCCCGTCTTCGACCTTGCGTTGTCTTATGATCCCCTGTGGCTGTATCGCCTCTATAAGATACTTGAGCCTGCTGATCAGAGGTTTATGTCGGTCTATCAGATCATCGATCTTTTTGGGATCGCCGTATTTTGGGCGCTTTTCAAGAAGCGTCGCCCAATTGGGGCGCTCAAGTTGCGTCTGGTAATCCCACTCTCTGTAGTGGATGGGTGATGCGATGGGCTCGCGTCCCTCTCGTTCATTGAAACTCACCCCGTCATCGTCGTAGAGTTCGGTTGGAAGAACCCATATCTCCTCGGCATCATCGCCAGCAAACTCGACATCGACGGCATTGATCATTTCCATCAAGCTGACGTACTTTCTCACCTGTGGCCGTAATCCGGTCAACAGCATGGATTCTTCTTCATCTGCCTCTGCCCAGAGAAGGCGATTGTCGTCGCGATAAGGACAACGCAGCACGTCAGTCCTTGGATTGAACGCAAGGTGAGCAGCGCTTTTGGCAAGTTCCAGCCCAATCTCTCGCGCCAGCCCTTTGTCTTCCAATCTATCGGTTGCATTGGCAAATGCCTGCCTTGCAGCCACCACCAGAGGATGGGAGTCTTGCTCGTCTTCACCGATCAGAGCGCGTGCAATCCCTTCCAGCACAGCACCGAAACGGATGTCTGTCGGATCCCTGGCTGGAAGGAGCGGGGCCCAGATTGCCCTAAGCCCAGGGAAGGCACGGCAAGCCAGGGCCTCAACCCGAGCATCTTCAATCACACCAATCAAGGCACGTTGAAGAGGTGACAGCGATGCGGGGTCAAGATCCCGAGTCGAGTAAACCATATGGGATGCCGCATGCGCTGCTGCCGCACGATAAACTTCCAGCCCTGGTATTTCTTCAACATGATCGAACGCGTCAGGAAGGTGAATAAAGTAGGATTCGATGTAGGGCTTGTAGCCTTCCCGTGTCTCAAAATCTCCCGAGGTAGGACGCATAAAGAAATCTCTGCCCCAAAGTGCCCTCAGGTACATGATCAGCCTTCGCTGCACATCGACAAAGAGCACCCCTCGCTGCTCTTTTTTCATAACAGCCCGGGAATCCTCGCTTTCCAGCGAGAAGTAACCCGCCTGCCCTTCAAAATTGCTGCGATACGCCGAAGCTCCCCACATTGCCCACCGCCGCAGTCCGCCCAAAGTCAAATGGGCCAGCAGCACTTCCAGTTTCTCCAACATGGGACGCAAGGCTCTCGGCACTTGCGACAAGAGAACATCCAGCAGAGCAAGATAGCCCTTGAACAATTCAAGCTCACCCAACCT
>JAJYQG010000214.1 GCA_021794775.1 Pseudomonadota bacterium | reverse complement strand
CGAGTGGTTTTCTCCGGTGTGGGCAAATCCTCACAGGAAATCGACCTGGCGCTTGAGGCGGGCATTCTCAGCTTCAATGTCGAATCACCGGCGGAACTCGAACGCATTGCTGTGCGCGCCCGGCACCTGGGTGTTTGTGCCCCCGTCTCGCTGCGCGTCAACCCTGAAGTTGATGCCCAAACCCATCCCTACATTGCCACAGGGCTACGCACCAGCAAGTTTGGCATCGCAACCTCGACAGCCCTTGATCTCTACCGCAAGGCCGCTGCATCGGATGCGCTTCGCATCGTAGGTATCGACTGTCACATTGGCTCCCAAATTACCCGCCTGGCCCCCTTCCTGGAGGCAGCCGACAAGGTCCTCGAACTCATCCATCGGTTGCACAACGAAGGCATCCACATCGAACACATCGATCTTGGCGGAGGAATCGGCATCCATTATCGTGACGAAGAAACACCGTCTCTCACGGCTTATGCCGAGGCCTTGCAATCCAGGCTGAGTGGGTTTGATGGCAAGATCCTGCTCGAACCTGGACGCAGCATCGTCGGCAATGGTGGGCTCTTGCTAACGCGAGTGGAATACCTCAAGTCGATACCGGAACGACAACTCGTGGTCGTGGATGCAGGTATGAACGATTTGCTGCGGCCTTCGCTCTACCAAGCCTGGCATGACATCGTAGCCGTTTCTCCCAGCGGCCAGGATATGGGGGAAGTTGATGTCGTGGGGCCCGTCTGCGAATCCAGCGATATCCTTGGAACAGCGCGCAGGCTTCCCGTGCAAGCCGGCGACCTGCTGGCGGTGTTGTCATGCGGAGCTTACGGTGCCAGCATGGGTTCACAGTACAATTCCCGCCCCCGCCCTCCTGAAGTACTGGTGAACGGCCAACAAATCTCTTTGATCCGACGCCGCGATACGTTCAACGACATGGTTGCCACTGAAACGCTGCCAGAAGATTGAAGCCAGCCTTTGGAAAGCTGCTGTTTTTCTGTCACAGTCCACATTTTTCTCGCGTTTGCGCCTACAATCGACATGAGACATCAGACGGCCCCGTCGGTGGGGTCGTTGCATTCGGCCCTTACAACAGGAGAATGTCCATGGCACGCGAAAAGAAGTCTTCTTCAGCCCAAGAAGCTCCCTCCGAGACCGTTGAAGCGCTGCTGACCGTCATCGGTGAAGAACTCACCCAGGCCAGCGCTGAGACAAGCCCAAACAAGAAAAAGAAAAAGCGTCAAGAAGAACAGAAGTCCGCCAAAAAATCCGAAAAGAAAGCCCGCAAAGAAGCCAAAAAGCAAGCGGAGAAGCAGGCCAAGAAGCGGGAAAAGGCCAAGAAAAAGGCCGCCAAGGCCGCGATGACAACCACCGATGACAAAGAGGCTGTCGTTGCCCCAGTGGCCACCACCCGTCGCAAAAAAGCGATTCCTGCCGCTGAAAGTTCCGGCATTGCCCCAACCGAAAAGAAACCTCGCACACGCAAAACCGCCGTCCAGCCCGACAACGCCTCCAACACCAGCACCGCCTCGCCGCGCCCTTCTGCTCTGCGCAAAAAAGCGGCGGCCCCTTCCGTTGAAGCATCCGTGGTTGCCCCAGCCGTCAAAAGAACGCGCAAGACCGCGACGCATCAACCCGATAACACAGCAGCCAAACAGGGTACAACGGTTGACGAAACCCGCTCTTCTTCAGGCAACAGCCCAAAAATTGAGGCCCATTCCACCGATACCTCCCCTGCTCCCGCCAGGAAAACCACCCGCAGGTCACCGCGCCATCCTCTCATCAAGCCCCTAAGCTAGGGAATGCTCACCTGGTTCATGCGCAACCCAATGGTACGAGCCTTATCGAGCAACTGTTCGGTAGGGCCGTGCCGGTCATAGAAACGTGGACGTGGAATCATGGACGCCAGACGAGCGGCTTCAGAAGGAGACAAACGCTCGACGGTAACCCCAAAATAATGGCGGCTGGCCGCTGCACAACCAAACTCTCCATCACCCCACTCAATGGTGTTGAGATAAACCTCGAGGATGCGGCGTTTGCTCCAGAAGCTTTCCAGCATCACCGTCAGGATTGATTCCTGAGCTTTTCGCCACCAGGTGCGATGCTCCGAAAGAAATAAGTTTTTGGCCAATTGCTGGGAAATGGTGGATCCGCCCGCCACGAGACGGTGTCGTTGCACATCCCGGTCATAGGCCTGGCGAATCCCCTGCCAATCAAAGCCATCATGCTGAACGAAACGACTGTCTTCGGCAGCAACCACGGCGCGCTTCAGCGCAACAGGAATTCGGTCATAGGGCACCCAAGGATGGGGCGCCAATGGCGGCAACCCCCGCGCCTGGCGGCTTTCGCTGCGCGCCCGCATGAACGCCGTCTGACTCGGATCGTGGGTACGCCACCAAAGAACCTCGGCCAACATCAGGCTCTCCCAACCCAATCCAACAACCAGCACACCCAGCAACAAACATCGCCACCACTTGCGGTGCTGGAACATGGCCCATGTAGCGATCTTTTCCCCCCCCTTTCAAGGTGAATCAGGCACGCAACGTATCGATCACCGGCTTCGTGTCAGGCCGCACATCATGCCAGAGCTCAAAAGCGGCCGCCGCCTGTTCCACCAGCATGCCCAAACCATCCGCCAACCGAACCGCACCGATTTCCGCCGCAACACGCAGAAAGGGCGTGGGTTCGGATCCATAGCCCATGTCATACGCCAATCCATCCGACGCAAACAACCCTGTCGGCAACTTCGGCAATTCCCCGCCCACCGCCGTGGACGTTGCATTAATCACCACGTCAAAAGGCGCAAGCCAATCGAGTGCCTGCCAGGCATGATGCTGCAAAGACATGCCGGGGCAGGCGCCAACCAAATCCTCGACCAAATGTCGCGCACGGGCCTCGGTACGATTGGCGATATGCAAGGCAGCAACCCCTGCCTGAGCCAAAGGCTGCACCACACCGCGTGCTGCCCCCCCCGCTCCCAGCATCAGAACTCTGGCACCAACCAACACCCGCCCCAGATTGTCCATCAAATCTCGAACCAGACCTATCCCATCGGTATTGTCTGCCCATAGGTCATGTCCTTGCATGCCCAATGTATTGGCGGCACCGGCAACCTTGGCGCGCACCGACACCCGGTCCGCCATGGCACGGGCCCGTTCTTTGAACGGCAGCGTCACATTCAGGCCACTGCCTCCCGTAGCAAAGAAACGTCGCACGTCTTGCTCGAAATGCTCAGCTGAGCCTTCGATCCTGTCGTAATGCAAAGCTTTTCCCGTTTGTTCAGCAAACGCGCGATGAATATCCGGAGACCGGCTATGGGCAATGGGACGCCCAATGACGGCATAACGCAGCATCAGCTCTGTTTCCAGGGTAAACCAGCCGCGCGCCATCCATTGATATGCCCACGATGCCCCTGGGGATCCCGATCTCCCTCAAACCCGTGCAGAACGTTGTAGCATTGCGCCCAACCAGCTCGAGTCGCTTCTTCTGCCGCCGCATGGGAGCGAGCCCCGGAACGACATAGAAAAAAAAGGGCAGCATCCTCAGCGACCTTACCTTGCAACTGTTCGAGAAACATCGCATTGCGAACGCCCATGGGATAAGACTGCCATTCGATGTGAACCGCCCCCGGAACAAAACCAACCCAATCCCATTCAGCCTGCGTCCGGACATCCACCAGAACAGCCTGAGATGATTGGATCAGAATTTCGTAAGCCTCGGCAGGCAACAGCGCCCCCCGGTAGGGTAGGCCAATCTCATGGGCGCGCTGTTGCGCCGTTCTGATCAGTTCGGCAACTTTCGACATGTCACTCTCAACCCTTCCATAACACGGTTATTGTACCCAATCCCAAGCCCCCATGACAGGGCATTGCGCCACACCAGAAACGCACCCAATTGGTGCGCGATGAAGCCCATGCACCGATCGGGTGCGCACGAAATTTATCATTATCCATCGTTTCATTGTGGCACAATGGTGCAATCGAACGATTCGGTATTGGCACGTAACGTGCTTTAATTAGGCCGGGGTTGATTCTCGGCAGGCGGAGATGCGTAGCGCCGGGGATAACGGGCAACACATTTAAACATTGCAGAAACAGGAGAGAACGATGGCAGTCGCTGATGTCATGCAAATGGTCAAAGACCACGAAGTCAAATTTGTCGATTTTCGATTCACCGATACCCGTGGAAAAGAGCAGCATGTTTCCGTACCGGTCAGCGCTTTCGGCCCTGAAAAATTCTCCGAGGGCCATGCTTTCGATGGTTCATCCATCGCAGGCTGGAAAGGCATCGAAGCTTCCGACATGTTGCTGATGCCCGACCCCACCACGGCCAACATCGATCCTTTTATGGATGAAACCACCCTCATCCTGACCTGCGATGTCGTCGAACCCTCCGAGGGAAAAGGATACGATCGCGATCCTCGCTCCCTGGCCAAGCGGGCCGAAGCTTACCTGAAGTCGAGCGGTCTCGGCGATACCGCCTATTTTGGCCCCGAACCTGAGTTTTTCATTTTTGATTCCGTGACTTGGCATGTCGATATGTCGGGCTGCTCCGTCAAAATCGAGAGCGAAGAAGCACCCTGGTCTTCCGCCAGAGCCTACGAAGGCGGCAACATGGGCCATCGGCCTGCCGTCAAGGGGGGCTATTTCCCCGTTCCTCCGGTGGATTCACTGCAGGATATACGCTCCGCCATGTGCTTGGCTCTGGAAGACATGGGCGTTCCCGTCGAAGTGCATCACCACGAAGTGGCCGCACCAGGACAATGCGAAATTGGCACCAAGTTTTCCCATCTTGTACAGCGCGCCGACTGGACCCAAATCTTGAAGTACGTGGTTCATAATGTGGCTCATTCCTATGGCAAAACCGCCACATTCATGCCCAAACCCATCGTCGGAGACAATGGCTCCGGGATGCACGTACACCAATCCATATGGAAAGATGGCAAGAACCTGTTCGCAGGCAGCGGTTACGCGGGGCTGTCGGATTTTGCCCTGTACTACATCGGCGGCATCATCAAACACGCCAAAGCCCTGAACGCCATCACCAACCCCAGCACCAACTCGTACAAACGTTTGGTGCCCGGATTCGAAGCTCCCGTCAAACTGGCGTATTCGGCACGCAACCGTTCTGCCGCCATCCGCGTTCCTTTTGTGCAAAGCGATAAAGCGCGCCGCGTCGAAATTCGCTTCCCCGACCCAACCGCCAACCCCTACCTGGCTTTCTCTGCCATGCTGATGGCCGGTCTGGACGGGGTGAGA
>JAJYQG010000183.1 GCA_021794775.1 Pseudomonadota bacterium | reverse complement strand
CCAGACGGTATTGTTCCCTGTGTACGACCATGCCATGCGCCAGCTGTCGCTGGGGCAACCCGCTGAACCGCTGTTGCGTTCGTTCGAATACCATCTGTTGCGTGCCATGGGATTGGCTCCGGCCCCCATCCTGGCCTCCCTGGTGGCGCTGCATTGGGAGCCGGAACGCTTGTACCAGCTGGATGGCGATGGGGCGGTGATTCCTTGCGATGGGCTGCATCCAGATACCGTACAATTCCATGGCAAGACTTTGCAGGACATGGCAGAAGATTGTTACGAAGACCCGCGCTCACTCCAGGAAAGCAAGCGCCTGATGCGCTGGCTTCTGAGTCTTCATCTGGGCGGCCGGGAAATTCATACCCGCCGCATATTACAGGAGATACCGGCATTATGATCCAGTTGGGCGTCAACATCGACCATATCGCAACCCTGAGGCAGGCCCGCGGCACACGCTACCCAAGCCCGGTGCGTGCTGCCTTGCTGGCAGAGTATGCCGGCGCCGATGCCATCACCCTGCACCTGCGCGAAGATCGACGCCATATTCAGGACCGCGATCTGGAAATTCTGCGCGAAGTGCTGTCGGTGCGCATGAATCTGGAGATGGCGGTGACCGACGAAATGCTGGGCATTGCCACCCGTATCCGTCCCCACGATGCTTGCCTGGTGCCCGAGCGCCGTCAGGAGTTGACCACCGAAGGGGGACTGGACGTGATCCAGCATTTTGATTGGGTGCAGCATGCCTGCCAAACCCTGGGGGCAGCGGGTGTGCGCGTATCGCTGTTCATCAATGCCGATCCGGCCCAGATCGAGGCTGCCCACCGTGCCGGAGCCCCGGTGGTGGAATTGCATACGGGACATTACGCCGAACTGGATCACGAAGGGGAGCGGCAAGCGGAGCTCGAGCGCCTGCGCGCGGCGGTGGAACATGGCACGCAGCTTGGGTTGCGCGTCAATGCCGGCCATGGATTGAGCTACCATAACACCCGTCAGGTGGCAGCCTTACCCGGCATTCGTGAGCTCAACATCGGCCATGCCATCGTTGCGCATGCTCTGTTCGTGGGTTGGGAAGCCGCGGTGCGTGAAATGAAAACCCTGATCGACGGAGCCGCTTCGTGATCGTTGGCCTGGGCATCGATCTTGTTTCCATCACCCGTATCCGCGGGCTTTGGGAGCGTTATGGTGAGCGTTTTGCCCAGCGTGTGCTGACCGCTGAGGAATGGCGCGAGTTCGATGAGCGGCGCCGTCCGGAGCGTTTCCTGGCGAAGCGTTTTGCGGCCAAGGAAGCTTTTTCCAAGGCCATGGGAACCGGCATCCGCGGGGTATTGCAATGGAGCGCGGTGGGTACCGGCCACGACGCTCTGGGAGCCCCCCGGGTGGTGGTCACCGAGGCTGTGCGGGCGCTCATGGATGCCCGTCAGGTGGGGCATGTCTGGTTGAGCGTGAGCGACGAGCAGGAGCATGCCCTGGCCTGCGTCGTGCTGGAGCGAAAATGACCCTGGGTCCCGTCATGCTGGATGTGGCTGGCTTGGTCCTGAGCGCGACCGAGCGCCAGCGTTTGGCCCATCCTGCGGTGGGCGGTGTCATCCTGTTTGCGCGCAACTACGATCATCCCGACCAGTTGCGTCGCCTTACCGAGGCCATCCGTCAGGAACGGCCCGAACTTCTGATTGCCGTCGATCATGAGGGGGGGCGGGTGCAACGCTTCCGTGAAGGGCTGACGGCCATCCCCGCGATGGCGACCTGGGGGCAGCTGGCCGAACATAGTCCGCAACAAGCGTTGGAAGGCGCCCGTGCATGCGGCATCGTCATCGCTTGGGAATTGGGACAGCTGGGGGTGGATTTTTCCTTCACCCCGGTTCTGGATCTGGATCATGGACGCAGTGCCGTGATCGGCAGCCGTGCCTTTCATGCCTCACCCGACTGGGTGACGCCGCTGGCGCGGGCCTTGGTCGGGGGCTTACAAGGGCAAGGGATGGCCACGGTGGCCAAGCATTTTCCAGGTCATGGCTACGTGACGGTGGATTCCCATCACGCGCTGCCTTGCGACGAACGCTCCCTGCAGCAACTGGAGCAACAGGATCTGCTGCCTTTTGCCCAACTGCTGGCGGCCCATGAGGTGGACGCGGTGATGCCAGCCCATATCGTTTACCCGGCGGTCGATCCGGCTCCTGCGGGTTTTTCTGCATTCTGGATAAACCATTACCTGCGCCAACGTTTGGGGTTCGAGGGTCTGGTCATCAGCGACGATCTGACCATGGGCGGCGCAGCGGGCTGGGGTGATATGGGGCAACGCGCCCAAGCCGCCTTGGCCGCGGGTTGCGATGCGCTGCTGGTGTGCAACGATGCCGCAGCGGCCGCGCAGGTGCTCGATGCCGTGGCCCATGATGCGGCCCATCCCGAGCGTGAGCGACGTTGGGGCAAAATGCGCCGGCGCGCCGTGTCCGCGCCGTGGGGACAGGATACCTATGAGGCGGCGCGCGCAAGCTTGCAGCCTTGGCAAACAGGAGAAGTCTGAATGGGTTGGGGACATCATCACGGTCACGCCACCCATTCTGCCCATCATGGCCAGGATCATGTCCATGGCGCCGCGCTCCATGTGCATCACGATCCTGCCGGGCATGCCCATCACGGCGCCCGTCCCGCGACGACCCGTGCCATGCTGATGGCCCTGTTACTGACCACGTTGTTTGCCCTGCTGGAAGCGCTCACGGGCTGGTGGTCGGGGTCCCTGGCGCTGCTTTCCGATGCCGGGCATATGGTTTCCGATGCGCTCTCTCTGGGCTTGGGAACCTTGGCCGTATGGATCGGCAAGCGTCCGCCGACCCAGCGTCACAGCTACGGTTTGCAGCGTGCTGAAATTCTTGCCGCAGCGCTGAACGGACTCATTCTACTGGTGGTGATCGGGGTCATCGTGTTTGAGGCTTTTTCTCGCATTACCCAGCCCCATGCGGTGCAGCCTTTCCCGGTCATGGGGGTGGCAGCGGCTGGCATGGTGCTCAACATGGTCAATGGCTGGCTCTTGTCGCGCATGGAAAAAGGGCTCAACACGCGCGCCTTGCTGATCCATGTGGCGGGGGATTTCTTGGGATCGGTGGCTGCCCTGGTGGCCGGGATCGTGATTTGGCAAACGGGCTGGATGCCCATCGATCCGATTCTGTCCCTGGTGGTGGCCGGTTTGATGCTGAATTCAACCTTCCAGATTCTGTCGGAATCGGTGCATGTGTTGATGGAAGGGGTGCCCCATTCGTTGTCGCTTCATGAAGTGGGGGAGGTTCTGGCCCATGCCGATGGGGTGATCGCGGTGCATGATCTGCACACTTGGACCCTGACCTCGGGCATGATGGCCTTATCGGCCCATCTCGAGGTGCATCAACTGGCACAATGGCCCGAGTTGTTGGCCCGACTGCGTCAGGAATTGATCGAGCGCTATGGCATCGATCAGATCACGCTGCAACCGGAGCCGGGGCGTTCGGTGCCGTGAGCGATGGACACCCTCGACGAGGTGCGCCGCTCGCTCCCTGACCAGCCCGGGGTTTACCGTTTTTTCGACAAGGACGATCGCCTGCTGTACGTCGGCAAGGCGCGCCGGCTCAAACGCCGTGTCAATTCCTATTTTCGCCGCGAACATCCCAACCCGCGCTTGAACCTGTTGGTGTCGCGCCTTGCCCGTCTCGAAGTGACCCTGACGGCCTCCGAGTCGGAAGCCTTGTTGCTGGAAAGCAACTTGATCAAGCGCTTTCGTCCGCCGTTCAACATCGTTTTCCGCGACGACAAGAGCTATCCTTATTTGCAGCTGACCGACCATGCCTTTCCGCGCCTGACCTATTTTCGTGGCACGCCCCATGGCAAGCATCGCTATTTCGGGCCCTATCCCCATGCCTCGGCAGCCCGCGAAGTGATTCAGATTTTACAAAAGATATTCCTGTTAAGAACCTGTGAAGACAGTGTTTTTCGACATAGAACAAGACCATGTCTGCTGCATCAGATCGGACGTTGCTCGGCGCCTTGTGTCGAGCGGGTGACGGTTGAGGAATATGCGGCAGGTGTGCGACAAACCATCGATTTTTTGCAAGGCAAGGAATCCTTGTTGCGCCAGCAATGGTCAGAAGCCATGGGAGAAGCGGCGCTGCGTCTCGACTACGAAGCGGCAGCGCGCTGGCGCGATCGCATCGCCATGGTTCAGTCGCTGTTGACTTCTCAAAGCGTCGCTACGGGACGGGCTGAAGATGCCGACGTGATCGCGGTACTGATGGCAGACGATGGGGCGGTGGTCAATCTGACCATGATCCGTCAGGGGCGCCATTGCGGCGATCGCAACCTGTTTCCGAATGTTGGGCTGGAAGAAGGGCCGGCCGATATTCTGGCGGCATTTTTGATGCACCATTACGCCGATCATGGGGTGGTGCCGCTGCTGATCAGTCCTGTGCCCTGTCCTTCGGAATCGATCCGGGCTTGGCTTGCCGAACGGGCGGGAGGAGCGCTGCGCTGGGTGCATGCCCCTCGGGGCGTGCAGCGTGCCTGGCTCGAAGCAGCCTGTCGCAATGCGGAAGGGGCTTTGACGCAGCAGCGACTGCGTCAAAGCAGCCAGGCGCGGCGCCTCGAATCGCTGCAGGCTTTGCTGGACTTGCCAGCTACGCCAGGGCGCATCGAATGTTTTGACATCAGCCATCACCGGGGCAGCGCCACCGTTGCTTCCTGCGTGGTGTTTGAAGGCGGACAGGCCCAAAAAAGTGCCTACCGACGCTACCACATCGATGGCATCACGCCGGGGGACGATTATGGGGCCATGGCCAGCGTTCTCGAACGGCGCTTTCGCGCGATGCAGGAGGATGGCCTGCGCCCCGATCTGATTCTCATCGATGGCGGGGCAGGGCAGCTCAAGGTGGCGCAGCAGGTGATGCGGGAGGCCGGGATCGAACTGCCCATGGCTGGCATCGCCAAGGGGCCTGAACGGCAAGTGGGGGCTGAACGGATCCATCTTCCCGATCGTGCTGAGCCACTTACCCCTGACCTGACGTCCCCTGGCTTTCAGCTGATCCTGGCCGTGCGCGATGAAGCCCATCGTTTTGCCGTGGCTGGGCACCATCAGCGGCAGCGTCGGGAGCAGGCCCATTCCCCCCTGGACGATGTCCCGGGTGTGGGCGATAAGCGCAAACGTCTGTTGCTGAGTACCCTGGGTGGGCTGAGGGCCCTTGAAAACGCCGCGGAACAGGACATTGCCCGCGTACCCGGCAATGGCACCCATCTCGCCCATGCCATATTTGATGCCCTTCACGACGATGGAAAAGGTTAGAATAAGG
>JAJYQG010000170.1 GCA_021794775.1 Pseudomonadota bacterium | reverse complement strand
TGGTGGGGGCAACGCATCCCCTCATGTTACGACGACGAGTGCCGGATCCATGTTGCCGAAACCCTCGAGGAGGCCCAGCAACAAGCTGGCACACGCTCCCTCAGACAGGACGACGACGTGCTCGATACCTGGTTCTCCTCAGCGCTCTGGCCTTTCTCCACCCTGGGCTGGCCGCAAAACACCACCGCGCTGCAGCAGTTTCTGCCCAGCAGCGTATTGGTAACCGGTTTCGACATCATCTTCTTCTGGGTGGCGCGCATGATCATGATGACCACCCACTTTACAGGACAGGTGCCTTTCCGCGAGGTATTCGTCACCGGTTTGGTGCGCGATGCCCAAGGGCAGAAAATGAGCAAGTCGCGCGGCAATGTGCTCGATCCCATCGATCTGATCGACGGCATCGAACTGGAACCCCTCATCGCCAAGCGCACCGCCCATTTGATGGACCCGCGCCAAGCCCAAAAAATCGAGAAAGCTACCCGTGCGGAATTCCCCGATGGCATTCCCGCTTTTGGCGCCGATGCGCTGCGCTTCACCTTCGCCAGCCTTGCCACCCATGGCCGTGACATCAAATTTGACCTGCAGCGCTGCGATGGCTACCGCAATTTCTGCAACAAACTGTGGAACGCTTCCCGCTTCGTGTTGATGCAGGAATCGGGTACCGCCCCCGCGGGCCCACCCACGCTGGCCGATCGCTGGATTCGCCAACGACTCGCCCATACCACACGCACCATCCATGAACAGTTCGCACAATACCGCTTCGATATGGTGGCCCGAGCATTGTACGAATTCATTTGGGAGGATTTCTGCGACTGGTACCTGGAACTGACCAAACCCCAGATGGCCAACCCCACTCAGGCCACCACAACGCGCCAGACCCTGTTGGAGGTGCTGGAAACCACCCTGCGTCTGGCCCACCCACTGATGCCATTCATCACCGAGGCGTTATGGCAGCAGGTGGCGCCGTTGCTGGGAAAAACCGGGCCCAGCATTGCCCTGCAAGCCTTTCCGCAAGCCGGCGACGCCGACGATGCCGAGGCGGTTGACGCTTTGCAACGCCTCAAAGATTGGGTCAATGGCTGTCGTACCTTGCGCAGCACCATGGTCATCAGCCCCGCCGAGAGACTGCCGCTCAAGGTCACCGGAGATACCCATGCGCTGCTCGGCATGGAACCCTACCTGATGCACCTGGCGCGCTTGAGCGCCGTGGACTTCAGCAGTACCCCCTTGTTGTCGGTGGAGGCCCCCGTGGTCAGCGCTGCGGGTTTGCAGATGCAACTCCAGGTCAGCGTAGACATTCCCTCCGAAATCGAGCGCATCGGCAAGCTGCGCGACAAGACCCGGCTTGAGTTGGGGCGCTGCCAAAGCAAACTGGATAACTCGGGTTTCATCGACCGCGCGCCGGCCGCCGTCGTCGAGCAGGAGCGCGAACGACTGGCACGCTTCAGCCATAGCCTGAGCGAGCTGGAGGCCCAACTGGCGCGTCTGATGGCCTCATAAACGTTGCTCACTTCCTCTGCATCCATTGCGTCGTTGTGCCATAAGCGTTCCGCAAGACCCGCACCATCCTGACTCATCGGGCACGATGCTAGAATGTGCGCTTCCATACCCCTCAGGACACCATGCTGTTCAGCCGCCTCATCCGCAAGGAATTTGCCCGCACTTCCCTGATGGCGTTGGTGATCCTGCTGTCGATTCTGCTCACCGTCAGCCTGGTGAAACTGCTCGGCCTGGCGGCCGGTGGCTCGCTCTCGGGGGGCGCGGTGCTCGCCATGCTGGCCTTCGGTGCCCTGACCTACCTGCCTGTCCTGTTGTCCGCCGCCGTCTTCACCGCCCTGCTGATGTCACTGACACGCCTCTACCGCGATTCCGAAATGATCATCTGGTTGAGCAGCGGCGTCAGTCTGTGGCGCTTCACCCACCCCATTCTGCGCTTTGCCCTGCCCATGGCCCTGGTCGTGGCCTTGCTCAGCCTTGTCATTTCTCCCTGGGCCATCGGCCAGAAGGCACGCTACCAAAAAGAACTGGATGTTCAAGATGATACATCCCAGATCACGCCCGGCGTTTTTCGAGAATCGCACCAATCCGACCAGGTGTTTTTTGTGGATGCCTTATCCCAACATAAGGCCAAAGTATCCAACGTGTTTGTTCAGTCGATCCAGGGACAGCGCCTTGGGGTGATCGCCGCCGACAGCGGACATATCGAAACCATGCCCAATGGCGACCGCTACGTCGTGCTGCAAAATGGCCGCCGCTATGAGGGAGAGCCGGGCACCCTGAACTATCGCCTGGTGGACTTCGACCAGGCACGCTTGCGCATCGACCAACGTGGCGTCGGCACCACCTCCCTGTCGGTCAAATCGATGTCGGTGACCGGTCTGCTGAAACAACCCACCCCGGAGGGATGGGGCGAACTGCACTGGCGCCTCGGGCTACCGGTCAGCCTGGTGGTGCTATGCCTTTTCGCTTTGCCACTCTCCCACCTCAACACTCGAGGAGGACGTTCCACCAACATGATCTTTGCCCTGTTGGCGTATATGGTCTACTACAACACCATGAGCATCGCCCAATCCTGGGTGGTGCAGGGCAAACTCTCGCCTTGGGTAGGATTATGGCCGGTCCATGTCATTTTTCTGGCGCTGGCCGCCCTATGGCTGCTGCAACGACGCCGGGTCTGGTCGTGGCGCTGGTGGCAAGCCAAGAAACAGCAGAAGAACACGCCTTCCACCACCGGCAGCGGCTCATGATGGAACTGGCGCAATTTGCCAACCCCCCGGGGTTACGTTAGAATTCCGCCACTTTTGCGCAATATCGAGAGAGGTTGACGGCATGACGGCTTCCAACTCCCGGGATCAGGATCTCGATCCCCAGGAAACCCAAGAATGGCTTGATGCCCTGGACAGCGTGCTGGCCTCGGAAGGACCACAACGGGCCCATTACCTGCTTGAACGCCTCATCGACAAAGCCCGCCGTTCCGGCGCTTTTTTGCCCTACAGCGCCAACACCGCGTACATCAACACCATCCCTCCATCCCTCGAAGTCCCCATGCCTGGCGACCCCGAGATGGAATACCGCATCCGTTCCATCATCCGCTGGAACGCTCTGGCCATGGTGGTACGCGCCAACCGTAGCGGCGACGAACTGGGCGGGCATATCGCCAGTTTTCAGTCTGCCGCCACCCTCTACGATGTTGGCTTCGACCATTTCTTTCGTGCGCCCAGCGCCGAGCACGGCGGCGATGTGCTGTATACCCAGGGGCATTCGGCCCCCGGCATTTACGCCCGCGCCTTCGTCGAGGGGCGTTTGAGCGAAGATCAAATGGCCCATTTCCGCCGCGAGGTCGATGGCCATGGCCTGTCCAGTTACCCACACCCCTGGCTGATGCCCAGTTTCTGGCAAATGCCCACCGTGTCCATGGGGCTCGGCCCCTTGATGTCGATCTACCAGGCGCGGTTCATGAAATACCTGCAAAACCGTGGCATCGTCAAAACCGAAGGACGCAAGGTCTGGGCCTTCATGGGCGATGGCGAGATGGATGAGCCGGAATCGCTGGGGGCCATCTCCCTGGCTTCCCGCGAAAATCTCGACAACCTGATTTTTGTGGTGAATTGCAATTTGCAACGGCTGGATGGCCCGGTGCGCGGCAACGGCAAAATCATTCAGGAACTGGAAGCGGATTTCCGGGGCGCTGGCTGGAACGTCATCAAGCTGATCTGGGGCAGTCCCTGGGATGCCCTGATCGCCAAGGATAAAAGCGGCCTGCTGCTGCAGCGCATGATGGAAGCCGTCGACGGGGAATACCAAAGCTTCAAGGCCCACGATGGCGCTTATGTGCGCAAGCATTTCTTTGGCAAATACCCGGAGCTGCTGCGCCTCGTTGCCAACATGTCCGACGACGAAATATGGCATCTTTCGCGCGGGGGCCACGATGCTTTCAAGGTCTACAACGCCTACCTCGCCGCCGTTCGGCATCAGGGGCAACCCACCGTCATCCTTGCCAAGACCATCAAGGGTTATGGCATGGGTGAAGCCGGAGAAGGCCAGAACATCACCCATCAACAAAAAAAGATGGGAGAAAGCGCCCTCAAACAGTTCCGCAACCGTTTCAAGATTCCGATCGACGATGCCGTGATCGGCGAGGCTCCATTTTACCGCCCTCCCGAGGATAGCCCTGAGCTGCGCTACCTGAAAGAACGACGCGAGGCACTCGGCGGTTATCTGCCGGTGCGCCGTACCACCGTGGCCCCATTGCCGGTCCCTTCCCTGGAGTATTTCGCCACCTTGCTGGAAGCCAGTGGCGAACGCCAACTGTCTACCACCATGGCGTTTGTACGCATGCTCACCCTGCTGATCCGCGACAAGACCCTGGGGCGTTTCGTCGTTCCCATCGTGCCGGACGAGTCCCGTACGTTTGGCATGGAAGGCATGTTCCGCAGTCTCGGCATCTACTCCTCCGTGGGACAGTTGTATCAGCCACAAGATCACGATCAGCTGATGTACTACCGCGAAGACGTCAATGGACAAATTCTTCAGGAAGGCATCAATGAGGCCGGCGCCTTTTCTTCCTGGATCGCAGCCGCCACTTCCTATTCGACCCATGGCGTTACCACGATTCCGTTCTACATTTTCTACTCGATGTTCGGTTTCCAACGGGTCGGGGATCTGGCTTGGGCGGCGGGGGATATGCGCTGCCGCGGCTTTCTGCTGGGCGGAACAGCCGGTCGCACGACCCTCAACGGCGAAGGCCTCCAGCATCAAGACGGGCATAGTCAGGTTCACGCCTCCTTCATTCCCAATTGCATCTCTTACGACCCGACCTACGCCTACGAACTGGCGGTAATCGTCCAGGACGGCCTGCGCCGCATGAACCAGGAACAAGAGGATGTGTTCTACTACCTCACGGTGATGAACGAGAACTACGCTCACCCGCCGATGCCCAAGGGCGCCGAGGAGGGCATCTTGAAAGGCATGTACTTGCTGCAAAAAGGCAACGCCAAGAACAAGCTGCGCGTGCAGCTCATGGGCAGCGGCACCATCCTGCGCGAATCGCTGGCCGCAGCGGAAATCTTGGAAGCCGATTTCGGCGTCGCCTCCGACGTCTGGAGCGCCACCAGCTTCAACGAACTGCGCCGCGAAGGCTTGGATGCCCATCGCTGGAACCTGCTGCACCCGGCCGAGAAGCCCCGTGTAAGCTATGTCGAGGCGTGCCTGAAGAAACAGAGCGGGCCGGTGATCGCCGCAATTGACGACACTGGCTTGATCGTGGGGCCTACGGGACACGGGGTTGATTTCCTCGACGCTTCTCAATCTGTTTCCGCTCAGCCTGCCGTCATACAGATGACC
>JAJYQG010000055.1 GCA_021794775.1 Pseudomonadota bacterium | reverse complement strand
GACGATGATGGGCCTCATAGATCTCAAGATCATAATCGGAGGGCAACAGACGGGTGGCACGCGCCAACAAATCAAGCATGACGGTCACACCGATGCTCATGTTGGGCGACAAAACGATGGGAATACGAGCGGAAGCTCCACGAATAACCGCTTTCTGCTCCTCATCGAACCCCGTGGTCCCAATCACCATCGCACACCCATGCTCCAAGCAGTACGACAGGTGGTTCAATGTCGCCTGGGGCCGCGTAAAATCAATCAGCACGCGACATTGCTGCAGCGCCTTCGATACATCATCGCCAATCACAACCCCGAGAGGTGCCCCCAACCAGTCTCCTGGGTCACGCCCGATGAAGGGGCTCGCGGTCTGTTCCAGAGCTGCCCCCAGCGAAAGATCCGGCGCCGCCGCAACCGCTTCGATCAACGCGCGTCCCATGCGCCCCCCCGAACCGGCGACCCCCAACTTGAGACCACCCATCACGGCACAACCTTGCCATCGTCGAGAACCCCACCCTTGCCAGGTGCTGCCGCAGGAGCCGCCCCCGCATCCAAGGATGGGCCTTGCCCCCCGTCCGACGGCGCCTTGCCGCCGGGCGTGGCCACCACACTGGCCGCAGCCTCCGGCGCTCCAGCTACCGGCTTCTCCTCGGCATAATCGGTCTCATAACGGACCAGCTTGTCGTCTTTGAAAAACACGCTAAGCTTATGGGTTTTGGTCAACTTGCCGTTGTCGCGCTCGTAATAAACATAGTCCCAGCGGTTCTTGTGGAACGGATCCTGCAACAAGGGCGTCCCCAGCACAAAGGCCACTTGCGAACGGGTCATGCCTTCCTTGAGACGGGCAACCATTTCCGAGTCAATCACCGTTCCCTGCTGAAAATTAAGACTGTACGGTTTCAGAATCGAAATCCCGGGAATGCTGTCCCAAGACCATTGGGAACAACCGGGCAAACCAGCCAACATTACCAGCCACGATGCTCTTCGCAAAATTTTCGTCATGTCATCTCCCCAACCGGATTAGTATAATGGTAAGAAATCTTCATGTGCGAGGTCGTATGAGCGTACCCCAGGATCTCAAGGACATCGGTCTCAAAGCCACCCTTCCGAGACTCAAAGTGTTGGCGCTGTTTGAAAGCAGCGCCTCGTGCCACCTTGGGGCGGAAGATGTCTACAAACGCCTGCAAAACGATGGCATCGACATCGGTCTCGCCACGGTTTACCGCGTGCTCACCCAGTTCGAACAAGCCGGGCTGCTGGTGCGCCACCATTTCGAAAGTGGCAAGGCAGTTTTCGAACTCAACCGCGGAACCCATCACGACCATCTCGTATGCCTGGATTGCGGCCATGTCGAAGAGTTTTTCGACGCCGAGATTGAAAACCGTCAATCTGCCGTGGCCCAGCAACGGGGGTTCGTCATCCACGAACATTCCCTGCAGATTTATGCCCATTGCCAGCGTTCGGCCTGTCCTCATCGTCGCGCAAACAAAGCAACTTAAAGCACCGCTTTAAGCGTCCGCCCCATCTCGGCAGGATTGCGCGTCACGCGAATGCCGCAGGATTCCATGACATCCAGCTTTTCCTGCGCGGTTCCCTGCCCCCCGGACACAATCGCTCCGGCATGCCCCATGCGTTTCCCAGGCGGGGCAGTAACCCCGGCAATGAAGCCGATAACCGGCTTGCGCATGTTCTCCTTGATCCAGCGGGCGCATTCTTCTTCATCCGAACCACCGATTTCACCCACCATGATCACCGCTTCCGTGGCCGGGTCATCGTTGAAACGCTTCATGACCTCCAGGTGTTTCAACCCATTGACCGGGTCCCCACCTATGCCGACGCAGGTGGATTGGCCCAGACCAAGTTCACGCAACTGCCCAACCGCTTCGTACGTCAAGGTACCGGAGCGTGACACCACCCCCACGGGCCCAGGTTGATGAATATGCCCAGGCATGATGCCAATCTTGATCTGTCCCGGCGTAATCACACCAGGACAGTTGGGGCCCACCAGAATGGTGGCAGAGTTGCGCATGCGATAACGCGTTTGAATCATGTCCCGCACGGGAATGCCTTCCGTAATACAAATCACGAGCTCGATCCCCGCCTCGACAGCCTCATCGATGGCCGCCGCCGCATAGGGAGGAGGAACATAAATCACCGACGCATTGGCCCCCGTTGCACGACGGGCCTCGGCAACCGTATCAAAAATGGGCACGCCCTCGAAATTCTGCCCACCTTTTCCCGGCGTCACGCCCCCCACATAGCACTCGGTGCCTTCCGCATACTCACGGCAGAGCCGGGTATGAAACATGCCGGTCTTGCCTGTGATGCCCTGGGTCAGCACGCGCGTATTGCGATCTACAAGAATGGCCATTTTACGATCTCCGTACTGCAGCGACCACCTGTGCCGCCGCATCATCCATATTGGCCGCGGACAGAATCGGCAAACCCGATTCAGCCAAGATCCGTTTACCCAATTCCACATTGGTGCCTTCGAGGCGTACCACCAGAGGGACCGACAACCGCACTTGACGTGCCGCCGCCACCACCCCTTCGGCAATCACATCGCACTTCATGATGCCCCCAAAGATATTCACCAAAATGGCTTGAACATGAGGATTGCCCAGCATGAGCTTAAAAGCTTCCGTCACCTTTTCGGTCGTTGCCCCTCCCCCCACATCGAGAAAATTGGCCGGATAGCCCCCGTACAACTTGACGATGTCCATGGTGGCCATGGCCAGCCCAGCTCCATTGACCAGACAACCGATGTTGCCGTCCAGCGATATGTAGGACAACCCGAAACGCGATGCTTCCACCTCATTGGGATCTTCTTCATCAACATCACGCCAAGCCTGCCACTCCCCATGCCGGAACGCCGCGTTGTCATCGAAATTGAATTTGGCGTCAAGCGCCAGCATGCGCCCATCGGCGGTCACTACCATGGGGTTGATTTCGGCAAGACTGGCATCGTTTTCATCAAAGGCACGGTACAAACCCAACATCAAATCTCTGGCTTGGCCGACCAGAGCTTCGGGCACATCGATCCGACGCGCCAGAGCTTCGGCTTGAGAGGGCAGCAAGCCTTGTCCCGGGTCGATCTGCATCGTATGAATTTTTTCCGGGGTATGAGCGGCCACCTCCTCGATGTCCATCCCTCCCGCTGCGCTGGCCATCAACGCCACTTGCTGGGTTTGACGGTCCACCACCATGCCTACATACATTTCCTGCCGGATATCGACCCCTTCTTCCACCAACAGACGGGCGACTTTCTGGCCTTGCGGGCCGGTTTGATGGGTGACCAACTGCATGCCCAGCATCTGTTGCGCGGTGGCTTCCAACTCACCCGCCGAACGTACCACCTTGACGCCACCGCCCTTGCCACGCCCACCAGCATGAATCTGGGCTTTGACCACCCACAGCCCTCCTCCCAGCTGACGGGCGGCATCCACCGCCTCGGTCACGGAAAAACACGGGATGCCCCGGGGAACAGGCACGCCATAGCGAGCCAGCAAGGATTTTGCCTGGTATTCGTGGATCTTCATGATGGTCGGTCACCGGTACGGAACGAAGGCTCATTGTACCGCAACGGCGTCACGGCTACTATTTCGGGGCCATGGACCAATGGGGGTAAAATTGCGCCACCACCTCACCGTCAGTTGCCAGCGCATGACAGCCATCCAGGTGGGGCGGTTTTTCCGTCAAGTCGGCGGTCAACGCCCCATAACGGGTTTGGAAGGCAACCGTAGCCAGCACCCCCACCATCTCGGTCAAATGGGTACAACCGCGCACCCCACCAAGGCGATGGCGCACCTCTCGCGTCAATCCTGGCGCAATCGCCAGGCCCTTGAGACACCCATAGGACGGAGCGATATTTTCGCACGTACCGGGATAGGGACGAGCCCGCATCGACGCCTGAGCATCCCGAATCACCAAATCCCGATCCACCGTCAAGCGCAGCATCATATCGTGGACAGCCTCTCCAGCCGGCAAAGTGCCCAGGAGCGTTTCGACATCATGCCCTTTGATATCGAGCAGATGGCCTTCGATGTCGTAACACCCATCGGATCTCTCATACCCATCGATGGTGATGGTACGACGATGCAACCAGCGCCGCGCTGCTTTTTCCTCCTGGTCCACATTCCCCTCCCTTCCAAAAATCCCGCATAATATTGCGGCAATCCTCATCCATCACACCCAGAGGTTCCGTGCGCCCCTTGCTGTTTCCCCTCGTCCTGATTCTTGCCCTGCTCACCGCCGGCTCACTGTACGCCGAAGAATGGGCCCCTCCCGACGACCTGTTGAGCACACCCCAACCCAATCAAGCACAACCTTTGAGCGACGAAAACCTGCTGCGCGCCTACCACGCCTGGCAAGCCGGCAACCTTCCCCTGCTGGACGCCCTAGCCGAAGCCGCGCGCGGACCTCTTGCAGATTATCCACGATATTGGGCACTCGAACGCCATCTCGAACAGGGCACCACCTACATGGTGCCCGATATGCAGAACTTTTTTCGAGATTATCCGAACAGCACCCTGGTACCTCTGTTAAGACACCAGTGGTTGAGCCTTCTTGGACAAAACCAGAACTGGAAAACATTCGAGGCCCAGTTTACCTCCGAAGACAGGCAACATGCCAATCTGCTCTGCTACCATTGGCAAGCCCTTTTCGCCGGACAGGATGAAAGCTTCTTCGACGATGCTCTGCACTATTGGCACAGTACCTCTTCCTGGCCATCCACGTGCGACCCCGTATTCCGACAAATGGTGGCAGCGCACCGCATCACCCCCACCGATCTCTGGAACGCCATGCGCCAGGCTCTGGCGGATGGCTGTGATGCCGTGGCTCTAGTCAATATGGATGGGATTTTGACCTGCCAGATACCAATGAGCAGGTTATTTACAATCCAGTGCTGGTAAGTGGCGCGCTGGTGGTGAATACGACTATCCCACCTGTTAATACTATTGGGCAATGCAGTTTGCTTACGCCAACCGGCTGGACCATGGCGTTTGATGTTGCCTCTGGAGGCGGTCTTCCACAAGGATTCTTTCAAGATGCCACGGGTTCTTTTGCTCCCGCCAGCGATAATAGCACTGTAATGGGTATTAAAATTAATGGTGTAGGCAGCGTTGGTATTATTACTATCGGTAATTCGACTTACGCCTATACGCAAACCGTCACGGGCCAGCCTCAAGTTAATTTGGCTAATCCGCAGAACGGCATTAAAGTAAAACGTATATCGTGGGGGGAGTTGCGGTGAATAAGATGAAAGGTTTTACGCTAATTGAATTGATGATTGTGGTAGCTATTGTGGCGATACTTGCCGCTATTGCAATACCCTCGTATCAGAGCTATGTGCTTCGTTCGCACAGA
>JAJYQG010000130.1:2023-5375 GCA_021794775.1 Pseudomonadota bacterium | reverse complement strand
AAAGTCGAAGTCGTCTAGCATGGATTAAGGCACATTCCACCAGCCAGCAACCGCGCCAGACCTTGTAACCCACACGCACCGGCCAGGATCTTGGAACGTGTGTATGCAAACCCGACGCACAGGCGGAGGGGGTGGAGGGGGTGGAGGGGGTGGAGGGGGTGGAGGCGGCGGATTGCAGGTCGTGCAGACCGGTGGCGGTTGATTGCAGGTCGTGCAAGTCGGAGGCTGATAGGCCACCCGTGGTGCAGCATGATGTTGTACCACAGGCGGAGATGGCACCGGTGGCGGTGGGCTGCATCCGCCCTGATTGGTGGTGATCGTTCCCCCGCAGTCGTGCAGAACGATGCTCCCGATCGTGTAGCCCGCAGGAACCCCATAAGTGCCGGCAATGGTCGCACAGGCACCCTGGATTGTTTGGCAGCCAGGCGTGTATGGGCACAGATGATCTGGATAGGTGTTTGCCGTGATCAACTGGTTCCAGTGCGTGTTGCCCGGCGACGGATTGCTCTGCTGCAGAATCTTATTCCATGACGGAGAAGATGGGTTTGAAGGGTTCTGCGTGCAGAGTTGATTCCAGGTCTGCGGAGAAGAGGATGAAGGGCTTTGTTGTTGGGAGTTCTGGCCTGCTGGCGACGCCCCTGCCCCCGCTACGGCCCCGAGCGAAGCAAACATCAACAGCGCCAAAACGAACCTTGTTGTCCGTGATTTTCCCATAAAACACTCCACAATTGGTTTTTGCTTCAAATTGTTACGAAGTTCTATATACTGCATAGTGTCTCAAAAGTCAACAAAACGCCATCACGCAATCAGTTGCACATATAGGTGTTGTTGTTCGCATCCCTCGCCTGCATCCCCGGAGTGGTGCATGCACCGTTCGGCGCAGTCACGTTCTGCCCGGACTGCTCCCAGGTCAGATGAGATCCGCAAGTAACCACAATCCCGGTCGGATCGACCGAAATCAATCCCTGCTTCGCGCATGCAGAATCAATGGCGTTCTGCGCCTGAATGTCCAACTGGTTGACCGTGGCAATGTTCGGAACATTCAGATTTCCGTTGGCATCCACTCCAATCGAATTCCACATCGATCCGTTACACTCATAAACCGATGATGTCGTCCCTACGGGCGCGCCTGAATTCGGGCTCTGAACCACAGCCAACTGATTGGCATTCCCCGCACCACAAGCCGGCAGGGACGAAACATTCGCAGCCGGCGCTGCAACCAACTGCGTCCACGCCTGACCGTTGATCGTGTTCCAACACAACAATTGACCTCCGTTGACATCATTGGCGATTGCCCCAATGGATGAACACGCCGTCCCCTGCGTCATCGGCGCATCCATGACAATAGGCACCATCATCGTGTTCAACTGCGGCTGGCCAACCACAGAATTCCGGTACAAATACCCGTTCGACACAGACTGGCTAAAAGTCAACAAGGCGGCCAAATGACCAGATCCCGGATTGGTGTAATTGGTCAACGGCTGAACCCACCCGCCAAAAACCCCGTTCGCATTCGACGCTGACATCGTGGAATCGCCCCCCTGGCTCGCGTAAGGAACGAAACCACCCTGCGCCCCCACCAAAGCAGCAATGGAAACTATTTGCTTCCTCGAGATGGCCGTCCCGCCGGACGTGAAAACAATTGACTGAAGTTGCCCAGGCATCGGCTGGAGCACTTGCGCGTAATAACTCTGACGATAAGCGTTCGTAATCCCTCCGCCAAGCCCTACCGCCGGACAAGACGCCCCCGCCGCATAAGACGTGGGCAGATATTGCGCGCAAACCAACGTCGGAATCGACAAAGTGACCGGTGTGGTTGGCGTGGCAATCCCGGCAATCGTCGCCGAGTTGTCTGAAATGTACTGGTGGAAAGCCGTATCCACAATAACCATCTGAGAGGCAACCGCCGCCGCCTTGACGTTATCAACCCCAATCGCCGATAACTTTGCAAAACCCGCAAGAGAAATCATCGAAATCAAGATCGAAATTACAACAGCAATGAGTTGTCCCATTTCACACCCTAGTTAATTGACATGCGCCCAATGAATGACAGCGGAAGGCGAATAAAGAATCACCGCATTATGCGCCGTACCATCCGCAACATTGACGATCTGACACGCGCCTCCAGAACACCCGGCAGGCTTCCACCAGTTATAACTACCCCCGGTGTCCTTCTGGATCTGCCCATACTCGCCCGCATACGCCGGCGTCATCGAAACGATGTCATACCCACCGCCTGATGACGATGGGGCCGCCTGACAGGCCGACCCATTTTGCACAACAATCCCCGCCGGTATGGTTGGTGGATTGTCGTTCTCCATAGCCCACCCCACGAGATTCGGCGCCATGTACGAATAACAGGCGCTTGCATAAGCCTCCGCATACGCCGCAGCAGAAATCTGAGTCTGGTTCTGGTACTGGACCATCGTAACCCCAGGCGAAGCTCCGGACCACCAGGTAGAACCCATCCGCGCATCATTTTCCTTCGCCGCATAGGTCTGGCTCACGAGAAACGACCCCGTGGCAATCAGCCCGATAAACATCAAATAAATCGACGTGATCAAAAGTCCCATACTACCTCCTTCAGATTTTCCTCAGCAGGTCGGCAATCCCGCCGTTCTTACCTTCTGGCTGTCCGTTTTTAATGTTGACAACCGGCGACGAAGACAGGCGCTGCTGACGCTCAATCTCCGAAATCAATAACGAAAAATCACCCTCGCGGATATGCGAACGAATCGCCGTGGCATTCTTGCTCCCGGCAATAATCAACTGCGACAAGCGCAACGTCGTCTTCTCCCGCCCTTCAACGAACGTCTTGACCAACGACTGATGAATGACCGCAGCCAACGATTCGGACATGAAATTCAAAACATTGCCGTTCGGTCTGGCCTCGCTCAACATGCTGCGCATCCGCTCGAGCGCCGAGAGAATATCGTTCGCATGCAACGACGCCCCGACCAAGTGCCCAGACGTGCCGGCCAGCATGGCCTGATAAGCCGCCCCGGAATTGCGGATCTCGCCAATCATGATCATGTTCGGCGCCGCACGCAAAATGCGCTGAATACTGGCCCCGAAATCATCATCATTGCGAACTTCGGTCTGGTAACAAGACCCCATCACCCCGTTCTCGCCCGCATGACGCCCCCCGATGATGATCTCAATCGGGTTCTCCACCGTCCAGGCCGCCCCACCAAACCGCTCAAGACGGGAAACAATCCACGCAGCAAGACTACTGCTCTTGCCAGCCCCGGTCTGCCCCGTAAACAAGACAATTCCGCCCCTGTTCAAATCAGCAGACAACAAGGAATCCACCAGCAAAGGTGGAAACCCAAGCGAAGCCAACGGAAATATA
>JAJYQG010000130.1:0-2013 GCA_021794775.1 Pseudomonadota bacterium | reverse complement strand
TATCGGTGACAAGTTTGCGACACACAAACACATCGCCCTCAAAAGTCTCAACCCGACCAACACGAAACCTCATGTTGCGCCAGATTGCGCTGAAATCGATTCCGGTTACGTGCTGCTGAACATGCTCACGCAGATCAAGCGCATCTCTCAACGCCTGCCCGGACAAAGTATTATGCTCGCGGTCCGAAGGCGACCTCTTGTACCAAGCATCACCAGACGGCTCGAGATACAAATCGGAAAACTCAATATCAGAAAGGCTTTGGCTGTTTTGAACCTCCCCATGGATAAATCCAGGGGATTCCGGGCGGGAGCTCATGCTGCCTCCTTTTCGACGGTCGTTCCGACCGCAGCGATGAGGGTGTTGATCGCGGCATTGACATCACGATCATGAGGCGTTCCACACGCCGAACACTCCCATCGCCTTACCGACAGTCCTGCGCGTCCTTGCGGTCCGGTCAAGGCACCACAGGCCGAACAAGTCCTGGTGGAATTCCTGCCGGGAACCTCGATGTACTTTCTACCGCCTGCACGGCACTTGTAGGAAAGCATGGAACGAAGCTGTCCGTGACTGGCTACTGCCACGGACTTCCCGAAGCCTGCGCGAGACAAACCGCGCAGATTGTCCTTACTGAAGGCAATGATGGCGTTTTCGGCCACCAGTTGCCGACTGAGTTTGTGATTTCTGTCCTTTCGTTGATTAGCGATTCGCTCGTGTAGCCGGGCCGCAAGCTTCTTGTCATGACCTCGCTGCGCTTGACCAAGCCGAGTGATTGACGCCATCAGTTCTTTGGGATTTTCGACCTTGATCCCGTTAGATTGAGAGATCAGGTGTTTGTAGCCCGGATCAATACCGATAGCGCCGTCAGCGACAAGCTGGATCTGATTCGGTTCAGCATCGATGAACAAACAGAGATACCAGCCGGAAGCGCGTTTGATGACGCGGGAGCACTTGATCTTTCCTTCCGGGATGTCCTGTTTGTGAAACCGAACCTTGCCCACGCCGGGGAGGTTGACCGTGTTTCCCGTGACGGCGCGAACCGGATCTGGAAACGGGATGCTGTTGAGCTTGTTCCTGATTCCTTTAAGTCTTGGCTTGGAAGCGATCTTTTTGAAACACCGTTGCCAGGATTGGTAAGCCAGAGCCAGCATTCCCTGAATCGTGTGAGAAGGAATGCCCAGCGTCTTGCTTGTTCCAGACAGCAGGTTTTGAAAGCCGTTCGGGGTGTAATAAACCCCGTCCTTGGCATCCTGCTCGATCTTGCGGATCGACCAGTTCCAGACCGACGTGAGTATCGGCAACCATCCGACAAGAAGACTTTCTTGTTGAGCAGTGAGTTTGAGTTTTAATTGTCTCTGGATCATTTCTTACTTGACTCCATGTGTGAACCCATGGGATTGCGTTCGGGTTTGTTCAGTCAAATCTCTTTCGCAAAAACACCACCACCCGCAACGGCGAATGGTGGTGTATTCCTGCTACGGTTAGTTGTAGGTAACCGCAATGCTTGCACCAGCAGTACAGGCATTCGCCGCAGAAACGGCATCGGGAGGCGCTGCCGGCGTAAACGTATTCCCGTTGACGGACATCGACTGGTAGTTCTGCATGCCGGTCACCACAGACGTACAGGCGTCCTGCGGCATGTTCGTCCCACCAACCGTGATCGTGAACTGAGCGTTCGTACCGCTAAAGGCCATGGCATTACCCCACTGGTCTGTCGCTACCCCACCCTTGTTCATGTCGGCCGGAAGAATCCCCGCTGTGATCAAGGCGCCCGTATTGGTCGTCGTGAAGTTGGTATACCCGGAATTCGACTGCATGAACTGGCTATGCGCGTTGGTGGACAACGCCGCCATGTCGCTCAACAGCGCATTGGACTTGCTGGTGGTCATCGCCTGCCCCCCCTCGTAAACCACCCCGGCCAGGGCAATCAGCCCCAGGATCACCGCAATTACTGCCCCAATAACTCGCTCCATTATATGACTCCCTTTAGATGAACCTTTCGATAAAAAATGCGA
>JAJYQG010000191.1 GCA_021794775.1 Pseudomonadota bacterium | reverse complement strand
GAAGCTTTGTTTCCGGATGAAGCGCTAAGACCGGCGGAAGACTGAGGCGAACTCAGCAGTTTTCGGGAGAAAGCTCGCGCAACAGGTCGTGTTGTAGCTTTTCTCGCTTTTCAGCGTCATCGAGTGCATGAGACGACAAGGTAAAGACGTCTTCGACGCGGTCGCCCATGGTGTTGATGCGCGCATCGTGAATATCGGCATCATGCTGTACCAGTACATAGGCCAGGCGGTACAGAAGGCCAGGCCGATCCCCGGTGATGAGGGTCAGAAGGCGGGTGCCATCGGCTTCGGCTTCGCTCAGGATCACCCGGGAGGGAAATGGAAAGTGGCGCAGTTGTCGCGGAATGCGCGATTTTTTGGGTTCGGGCAGCAAATCGGGTTGACAGAGTGTCGCCTGGAGCTCGGTTTCGATTTTCTTGAGCAACGCTCGGTAATGGTCTGAGGTTCCGGGTTGAGGCATGACTTGAAAGGTGTCGAGAGCCTGATGGTCTTCGGTGGTATGGATACGCGCGGCCACGATGGTTTGCCCGGTCCGGTCAAAGTAACTGCAAATGCGCGCGAAGAGACCTTGACGGTCGGGGGTGTAGATCAGCACCTGGAATCCTTCTCCAGCCGGAGAAAGACGTGCTTTGACCACAGTGCGTGCAAGACCGACATGACCTTGCAGATTTCTGGCATGCCAAGCAATGTCGGCGCCTTCGTGGCGCTGAAAGTAGCGTTCCGTGACGGTTTTCCAGAGGGCTACCTGTTCCTGATGGTCGATGCCATAATGGCGCAGAATCTTCAATGCCTGACATTGTCTTGACTGGGGCGGGAGTTCGGCTTGTTGAAGTCCTTCCAGGCGCTGGGTGGCGGCCCTGTAAAGATCTTCCAGAAGCTTGCTCTTCCAGGCGTTCCAGACTTTTGGGCTGGTACCCCGTATGTCGGCAACGGTAAGCAGATACAGGGCGGTCAAACGTCGAGTATTGCCTGTCTTTTCTGCAAAACGAGCGATCACTTGGGGGTTTGAAAGATCCTGTTTCTGTGCGACAGCCGAAAATTCGAGATGTTGTTCGACCAGCCAGCCGACGAGATGGGTGTCTTCTTTGGGAAGGCGATGGCGTCGACAGAAATACAGCGCGTCCGAGCGCCCCAGAACAGCATGGTTTCCCCCCCGGCCTTTGGCAATGTCGTGAAACAAGGCGGCAAGGTAAAGCAGATCAGGGCGGTCGAACTGCTGCATCAGCCGAGAGCAGAGGGGGAATTCGTGGTCGAAGCGAGCCATGGCAAAGCGGCGTAGATTGCGCACGACCCGAAGCGTATGCTCGTCGACGGTATAGACATGGTACAAGTCATGTTGCAGCTGCCCTTCGATGCGTCCGAAAGCGGGGATGTAACGACCCAGAATGCCGTAATAATTCATGCGTCTCAGAACGTCGGCGGTGCGTGCCGGTTGGCGCAGGATCTCCATGAATTGGCGTTGTGATTCGGGGTTGGCCCGGAAGGCGCGATTGATATGATTTTTTCCGCGCCAAACGTCACGCAAGGTATCGGGCGTGAAGCCGCGCAGATCCGGATGATGCTGAAGCAGCAGAAAACCTTCAAAAATCAAATCGGGGCGATGGGTAAGCAGATGGGCGGGTTCGGTACCGAGCAGGTCGCCACAACGGACAAAGGGTCCTGTCAGGGGTTCTGCTGTCGCCCGTGGCAGCGATAAGGCATTGAGTTGTTCCAGCAGAATGGTATTGAACAGCAGGACTTCTTTGGCGCATTGGTAATATTGTTGCATGAGGGCTTCGCTGGCCCGACGGCGAGGGGTGTCGCGGAACCCGAGTTGTACGGCGAGCGTTGCCTGGTGATCAAACAGCAAGCGATCTTCGCGACGCTGTGCCAGCCCATGCAGACGGATGCGCAGATCCTGAAGAAAGCGGTGCAGTTTTGACACTTTCCTGACTTCTTGAGGCGTGATCAACCCCGTATCAACCAAAGCTTTCCACGAGGGTTTTAGCTGGGCCCCCCAGGCCATCCAGCGAACCATATGAAGGTCCCGCAATCCTCCGGGGCTTTCCTTGAGATTGGGTTCGAGGTTGAAGGCGGTATCATGGTGTTTGCGATGACGTAGGCGCTGTTCCTCGATTTTTCGGGTTCTGAAAAGAGGAAGATCGAGCGTTTGCGGTAGGGTGTTTGCCAGCTTTTGTTGCAAGGCTCTGTTGCCGCAGAGGCAGGTTTGATCGGCAAGGGTTGTGGCAATGGTGGCATCCCGTTGGGCTTCCGAGAGGCATTCTTCAAAAGTTCGCACGCTGTGGCCAACTTCCAGGCCGATGTCCCACAATTCCCCGATAAATTTCTCGATGCGCTCCGAGGTGATGTCGTCTTCCCGTTGGGGCAAAAGAATCAGCAGATCGATGTCCGAATAAGGGTAAAGCTCTTTGCGCCCGTACCCGCCCACGGCGATCAGGGCGATGTCGTCGGGCAGTCCATGTTGAATCCACAGTTGGGTCAGGATGGGGTCGACCGTACCCTGCCAGTGGCGCAACAGGCGCGCGGGCGAGCGATGCTGGAGGTAAGCTTCATGCAGACTGATGCGGGTCTGCTGAAGATGGCTCCTGGTCAGGCTGGTGGAAGTTGAGGTGCTCATCCGGCATTGGGTATGGGCGGGCTGCCAGCGGATAACGTTAGGACCTCATATCCGTTTTCCGTGACCAAAACGGTATGTTCCCACTGTGCTGATAAGCTATGGTCGGCCGTGACGATGGTCCATCCATCGCCGAGCTGGCGAATGTCTTTTTTGCCAGCGTTGATCATGGGTTCGATGGTGAAGGTCATACCGGGTTTGAGTTCCATCCCGGAGCCCCGTCGACCATAGTGGAGTACTTGCGGATCTTCGTGGAAAGCGCGGCCTATGCCATGTCCGCAAAACTCCCGTACGACGCTGTACCCGGCATTTTCGGCAAAACGCTGGATGGCGTGGCCGATGTCGCCCAAGTGGCGTCCTGGGGCAACGATGCGTATGCCGTGCCACAGGGCTTCATGGGTTAATTCGCAGAGGCGGTTGGCCTGCCTCGAGGTCTCGCCCACACAAAACATGCGGCTGGTATCACCGTGAAAGCCATCTTTGATGACGGTAATGTCGAGGTTGACGATATCCCCGTTTTTCAAAATCCGCTCACCAGGTATGCCATGGCATACCTGGTGGTTGACCGAGGTGCAAATGGAGCGTGGGTAGGGGCGATGCCCTTTGGGGGCGTAATTCAGGGGGGCGGGGATCGTATGCTGAACCTCGACCATGTAATCGTGGCATAACCGATCCAGTTGGTCGGTGGTGATGCCGGGTTGGACATGGGGAGTGATGAAATCGAGAACTTCCGAAGCCAATCGGCCTGCGACGCGCATTTTTTCGATTTCGTCGGAGGTTTTGAACGTTACATTTGAAGACATAGGAATACGTGGGTGGTTGCTTGTTAATGGATGTACATGGTAGCATAAAGAGCTTTATTGTCATTTCACACGCCGGTCAAAATCAGGGTGCCCATGGCAAGTGCGATGGGTGTTGGTGGCCGGCGGCGGCTCAACCCTCGAAAATAAGGAGTTTGTTTATGTCAGTTACGATGCGTCAAATGCTGGAAGCCGGTGTGCACTTTGGACACCAGACCCGATACTGGAATCCCAAGATGGCCCCGTATATTTTTGGTCATCGCAACAAGATTCATATCATCAATCTGGAAAAAACCTTGCCTTTGTACCTGGAGGCCATGAACTTTGTGCGTCGATTGGCAGCCAACAACGGAACGGTGTTGTTTGTAGGGACGAAGCGACAGGCCCGTGAGATTGTGCGCGAAGAGGCTTTGCGCGCTGGCGCGCCATTTGTGGACCATCGCTGGCTTGGTGGCATGTTGACCAATTTTAAGACGGTCAAGCAATCCATCAAGCGTCTGAACGACTTGGGGCAAATGGTTGAAGACGGTTCTCTTGAGCGCTTGTCCAAGAAAGAATCTTTGAATTATCAGCGAGAGAAGGAAAAGCTTGATCGTAGCCTGGGCGGCATCGTGTCCATGAACGGTATTCCCGATGCGCTTTTTGTCATCGACGTGGGCTACCAGAAGAATGCCATCGTAGAAGCCAAGAAGCTGGGCATTCCCGTCATTGGCGTGGTGGACACCAACAATTCAATCGAAGGGGTGGATTATGTTATCCCTGGTAATGACGATTCGACCCGTGCGATCCGATTGTACGCTCGTGGCGTGGCAGATGCCGTGTTGGAAGGTCGCGCGCAGAGTTTGAACGAGGCTACGCTGGTGGCTGAAGAATATATCGAAGAAGATGAGGGTGACGTACCCCAGGCATAAGCAATACAAGATTGAGAAAGTCAGGTGGTGTGCTGGTCTCCGGGGCGGCATGCCAGAATGGAATTGCATGGAGTGAGAGTGATGGCTGAAATTACAGCAGCGATGGTGAAAGAGTTGCGCGAACTCACCGGGTTGGGCATGATGGAGTGCAAAAAAGCTCTGTCCGAAGCACAAGGTGACATGAAAGCGGCGGAAGATTTGCTGAGAATCCGGAGCGGAGCCAAGGCCAGCAAAGCGGCCGGGCGCGTGGCGGCTGAAGGTGTGATCGCTGTGTTTGTTGGGGCGGAGGCCAAGGTCGGAGCCGTGGTGGAAGTCAATTGTGAAACCGATTTTGTGGCCAAGAATGAAGAGTTTGTGGCTTTTGCTCGACGGGCTGCCGAATTGGTCGTGCAACAAGATCCCGCTACGGTCGATGCTTTGGTGGCCCTCGCCGGAGGCTCTGAGAGCCTTGAAGAGACACGCAAGGCGTTGATCATGAAGTTGGGCGAGAACATGTCGATTCGCCGTTTTGTACGTTACCAGACGGCGGGGCATCTGGCGCAATATACCCATGGTCAGCGGATTGGGGTACTGATCGACATGACGGGTGGCGATGATGTGCTTGGCCGGGATATTGCGATGCATATTGCCGCCAGCAAGCCTGTGTGCGTCGGTCGCGACGAAGTGCCGGCCGAATTGTTGGCCAGAGAGCGAGAAATCTACACGGCGCAGGCGGCTGAGTCAGGGAAACCTGCGGACATCGTGGCCAAGATGGTCGAGGGTCGGGTGCAAAAGTATCTGGCTGAAGTGACGTTGTTGGGACAACCTTTCGTCAAGAATCCGGACCAGACGGTGGAAGCGTTGTTGAAGGGGCGCGGTGCCCAGGTCAACCGTTTTGCGATGTTGGTGGTGGGCGAAGGCATCGAAAAGAAGGTGGAAAATTTTGCGGCAGAAGTAGCGGCGGCCGCAGGAACGGCCTCTTCCTGAGGAGGGTGACATGACCCGGCCAGTGTATCAGCGAATATTGCTCAAGTTGTCTGGTGAAGCGCTGATGGGCGACGATG
The DNA here is from genome assembly GCA_021794775.1 of Pseudomonadota bacterium. GTDB lineage: Bacteria > Pseudomonadota > Gammaproteobacteria > Burkholderiales > Ferrovaceae > Ferrovum. Next base: position 21 of record JAJYQG010000191.1, on the reverse strand, counting down.
CCTATGGCATCAACCGGGTCA
>JAJYQG010000040.1 GCA_021794775.1 Pseudomonadota bacterium | reverse complement strand
TGGAGATTCTTTTCAGACAGCATCGACGCAACGTGCAATTTGTCCCTCGGAGCCGCCTCGCCCGCGTTCAATGGGCGCAAGCGGCCTATGGCCTGACGAACCGTCTTTGGTTTCTCGTGGGTCGGGTCGATCATCTTGATGTCACCATGAAGCGACGCCATCAGCACCATGCGTCGGCGTGTCTGCGGCACGCCATAGCGAGAACTGTCAACGACATCGAACCAGACGTTGTAGCCGAGCCGTTTCAACGTATCGACGAAATCATGAAACACCTTGTGCTTTGCGACGGTAGGCACGTTCTCCATCGTGATGACATCGGGCATGGCACCTTTGGCGAGACGCGCAAACTCATACAGCAAGCCCCACCTGCCATCCTTGCCGTCAAACTCGTAGCGCTGCGCGTAGGTCGAGAAGGGTTGGCACGGAGCGCAGCCCGCGAGAATCATGAGGTCAGCGTCACCGAATAACTCTTTCAGTTCTGGCGCGGTGACCTTGCTGATGTCACGTTCGACGAATCGGGCCTGGTTGTTGGCTTCATAAGGAAAGCGGCAAGCCAAGTCGAGATCAATGCCAGCGACCACGGGCAGTCCCTCAAGGACGAAGCCATGAGTCAGACCTCCCGCACCGCAGAACAAATCCACACAAGAAACCTTTCCGTTGTTGATGCTTCCCGCCATGCTTTCTCCTGATTTTGGTGATGTTTCTTTGCCACTTGTACGTACCTGCAATTGTATGTTATTATAACTCATATGGAAAATATTGCAAGGATATATATGGGACGCCCACTAAAACCCGACGACAAAAAAAAGCATCGCATGAGTTTTACAGTGTCAAAAGAATGTGATGAGTTGCTGCGTCGGATGGCAGAGGCCCACGGGGTCAGCATGACATCCGTGATGGAGATGGCGGTTCGTGAGTTTGCACATAACCATCTACCGCAAGCCAGAACAGGAATCATGCGCTGATGGACAAGAAAACAATTCTGGCCAGTCTTTTTCTGGCATCAACTTATTCACACGCGCAACAGAACGCTGAACAAGTACACATTCCGAACAAGTACCTCTCCTGCTTTGAAAACGCGGCATCGATCTACCATGTCCCTGAAAAAATATTGATCGGTATTGCGCGGGTCGAATCGCGGTTCAATCCCTACGCCTACCACCGCAACACTAACGGCACGCTTGATGTTGGAATCATGCAGATCAACTCCACGCATATTCCGTTTCTTGAACAGCACGGGGTCAGGGCCAACGAACTTTGGGATGCCTGTACCAATATCAAGGTCGGCGCATGGGTTCTGGCGCAACAGATACACCGTCACGGCTCGACCTGGCGAGCAGTCGGGGCTTATAACGCTCACGACGAACAGAAACGCAAGGAATACGCACGCAAGGTTTGGGTCGCCATGAACAGGAGAGAACCGTGAGCATCTGGGGTTACATCTTTATTGCCGGAATCGGCTGGGGGGTCTGGTCAACCGTACCATCGGACAACTGCATCCGGGTTCATCGTCTGGCCGCGCCGGTACGTGGCGCTGGCGACATCATTGCGCTGGCGATCAAGAACTGGTCTAGCCCGCAAACCAACGATGACATGAAGGTGCGGGTTGAGTCCGCCGGAGAAGCGACGGAGCAGTTTATCGCGCAGGAGTTTTACGGGCCGGGACTGGAATGTCGCTGGGGGGAAGAAGAATCGGCGGCGTCAGTCACGCATACCCTGGCGGCACCGGGCACGATGATCCCGGTCATGCCGATCACGAAGCCTTGAGATCAGTCTTGTTTGTTTTTTTTTTAGGAGCCTAAATCGATGAGCCTCGAACCAGACCTTTTCACTTCTTCAGGCCGCAGCGATGCGGAAACCTGCCAAGTCCTGAACGACATTTTTATCGAGGCAGCCCGAAAGCGTGTTGCCGACATCCATTTTCGTGATGACGGACACGGGCTTGATGTCCGGTTCCGTTTGCCCGGCGGTGAGTTGTGGACCTACACAACCCTGTCGCACGAAATTGCCAGGCAGATAGACACCAAAATCCGTGCCCGCTCCAAGATGGCCTTCAACGAGCGTCAGGCCGCCATGGACGGGCGTATGTCGCTCCGGGTGGACGATCAGCGCGTAGATGTGCGCGTCAGCCTGACCCCCGGCGTGGGCGGAACCCAGTTGATCGTCAACCGGTTGTTGATGCAGTCCAATGCCGAGAAAAAACTCTCCGATGTCCGCATGACTCCGGCGGTTCGGCAGACCTTTCACCAGTTGATCCGTGAGCCAAATGGCCTGTTTGTGGTCACCGGCCCTACCGGCTCAGGAAAGACAACCACGCTGTATGCCGTTCTCAACGAACTCAACAACGGCAAGAACAACATCATCACAATCGAAAATCCTGTTGAATACCGGGTCAAGGGGCTGCACCAGATCGATGTCAGCGGCGGGCTTACCTTTGCCCAGGCTTTACGCGCCGTTTTGCGCCAAGACCCAGATGTGATTCTGGTCGGTGAAATCCGCGATTCGGAAACGGCTCATGTCGCCATTGACGCGGCCATCACCGGACACCTGGTTCTGTCCACCCTGCACGCCAACACCGCCGCCGAGGCGGTGACACGATTCATTGAACTTGGCGTTGATCCGATGACCCTGGGAGCCGCCTTGCGCGGCGTATCAGCACAACGTCTGATCAGTACGGTCAAACCGGATTGCCCCAAACGCCCGCCAACCGAAGCGCAGATCGCTTGGTTGGCCTGTCATGGGATCAGGCCCGATCACGGCATCGAGTATCCGTTTGCATCAGGCAGACAGGATTACAGCGGGTTTTCCCCAGTCATGGAACTGATCGTGACGGATCGTGCGTTTCAGCAGGTCATGAATCTGGGAGCCTTGAAGATGGTTAACTCCGCCGCAGGCCAGCCTCAATTTGACTCCCTGGCCCATGCGGGTGAGCGCATGGCAGCCATGGGGCATACGACGCTTGAGGAGGTCATGCGGGTTGTGTCCAGCATTGATGCCGTAAAGATCATCACCAAGCGCATCGGAGAAATGGCCGTGTCGCGCGGCTTTATATCAAGACATGACCTGTGGGCCATGCTGGACGAACGGGCAACCGCTTTGCTGGACGCGGGAATCACTGCAACACCGCCATCAGAAGGCAAGTTGCTGGTCGAGCGCGGGTACTGCGCCCGCGAACAGGTGGTGGACATGATTGGCTACACATGGGGCGCTCAAGCGGTCATGGAGGGGCTGATCAGAACCGATGACGCCCGCTTTACCTATCAGGAAATCCTGGACAAATGGACGCCCGGAGAAAATTCACTGTTTGAACTGGCCTACAAAGCCGGGTTATGCGACCACGGTGGGATTGATGGACAAGTCAGTTTGTAAATTGCTGGTTGTTTCAATAATCGCCCTGGCCAATATCGCCAGGGCAGACGATCTTGAGTTGCCGCAAAACGCGCGACCGTTCACGACCACGACACCTTTTGTAGCGCAGGACGAAAAAAAGGTGCTGGTCTATTTCAAATACGACTGTCCTTATTGCCGTGAGTATCACGCCATGCTGACCGGGTGGGGACAAACCTTGCCTGCCGGGTATTCACTGGAATTCATCCCGGTTATCGAGTCGGGAGACAACGGGCAGCCTTTGAAGAAAAATATCGTTCCGTTCATGTTGTACGAAACGATGGAGCGCATTCCCGGCGTAGGCCCGGCGAACCTTCAGTCTTTCTCGGAACGCGCCTATGCCATAGAACAGGATGGCTCCATGAAACCCAACGGAAACGACGCGGAGTGGAAGGCTGCCGTTCACCGCGCTGGCGTATCCGGCCCACAAATGGAAAACGCGGCGGCCTGGGCAAGCCAGTGGATGCCGGACGCCATCAATCGGCAAGTTCATTATCAACTCAAGGAAACGCCAACCCTGGTGATTTGCGGCAAATACGAGGTATCACCGGGCATTACCAACGGTGATCACGCCATGTTCCAGCAGTTGATCAACGGGGTGATGTCCAAGTGCATGATTGATCAGGGCTTCAAGCCAACCGGGGGATAACACGTACAAACACCTTGAGAGTATGCTTTTTTTCGCGTATCATTCTTACAAATATCTGCAACAGTGTGACTACTGGATCATAAAAGATGCCAAACAAAACGTTCAACCTTTTGCTGCTGGGCTTGTCTGTCATGACAGCCGCCTGCTCAACGGTGACGCCAAAGCCCTTGGTGATCCCCCCGGTCAGTAACCTTCCTTCCCAGCACTTCTATGACGGGGAAAAACCTGCACGAGAATTAAGCGCAGGCTCAGGCATTGTCCACTACGACAACGAACCAGAGCCCTTTGTCGGCCCGCTCTCCACCACTTTCTCTCTTTCCGGCCAAAACCCTGATCTTCTGGTTCGCATTGGCTCGAATGACCAGCAGCAATACACCGGCCCTGCAACCGGTTATCTCGATCACTGGCTTGCCAGCAAAACCGCCATGATGGAGGAAATGCAAAATCCGGCCAAAGTCGGTGTAGCCGTTCACTTCGGCTTCAACAAAACCGAAATTCTCGATCCCGAACGGCTCAATGCCGTCCTGTACTCGGAAAAACTCCACCCGAACACGCAAATTCTGGTGAACGGCTACACCGACAATATCGGCGGCAAAGGACGACATAACCAGATCCTCTCCCAGCAGCGAGCGCTCGAAGTCAAGCGCGTGCTGGTCGAACACGGAGTTCCTGACGAACTGGTCGAAACCGAAGGACTGGGCCCCAAAAATCCAGTTGGCAACAACAAGACCAGCGAAGGCCGTGCAATGAACCGCCGTGCGGAATCCAACATTCACCCGGTTGGGACAGGCGAACAGGCCGAAGACACGCAAACCAGAGAAGAAGCCGTTTCCGAAGAAGAACTTGCCAAGGAGGCGCAATGAACCAAGTCGAAATACCACGCTTTGTTGATGCCCAGTTGCAGTTTTTCTGGTGGGAAATGGATGAGTTTCTGGTGGCCGCAAGTGTTCTCGCCCTGTCCATCATCATGCACCTGGTCTGGGCCGCGTTTATCGGCATTCCGTTTCTGGTCAAACTGCTCAAGATGTTCAAGAACACTTCACTCCCCGGTGGCCTGGTACACCTGGCCTATTGGACCGGCATATCCGGGCTGAACAAGCAATTTGAAGATGGCCTTGTGAGGAGGTTTTACCTATGAAATTCCTCTGGCAGAAAACAACCTGGGAAAACAGTATCCGTGCGAATGTGATGCTGTCCATCGCCTGCGTCATTACATCGAGCATTTCGCTGTTTTCAGCCTACGCCGCCCTGACCAGTCACGAGCGCATTGTCATCGTCCCGCCGGGAATCACCACCAAAACATCGGTTGGCTGGGCCGATGCTGACGCCACCTATTACAAATCCTTCGGCATGTTCGTGGCAACCA
>JAJYQG010000020.1 GCA_021794775.1 Pseudomonadota bacterium | reverse complement strand
GGGAGGTCGGTGAATCTTCTTGATTGCGCAGAATTTCCTGGGTTCGTCATTTTCCGAATAATTTCGTCGGCAGATTCTATCTCGCCTTCTTCTTCTAGTCCCCGTAACATCGCTACCGTTGAAAGCAAATGAATGTTGCTTGACGACCTGATGATTTTTACAAAAGGGATACCCGAGTCCTCGAACAGCAACAAAACGGACTCTGAAGGTTTTGTGTATTTGTTTATCCCGGAACCAGGCTCAAAATCGCTCAAAAATTCTGCGATTGCTGTCTCTCCAAGATTCTTTTTAACCTTTTTCCCCGCAGCCCTGTCTGCCGCAGCGTGTTCGCCGGTAAATGTTTTTTCGATGGTAACAAAAGCTGCCTTTTCGAAAAACGACTTAACATCTCTGTCTTTTTCGTAGTTTTCCGGATCGCTTATCAATTCGGCATAAACCTCGTCAACAATGACCACCGGAAGCCCTATTTTTTCGATCAGATCCAGACGCCCTGCCACCCATAGGCTATTCACCGGACCCGCATCCAGGATCAGAAGAACGCATTGATTACTCATCGCGAAATTCCTTCCTGAGCTTCAAAAAAACATTCTTCATTGCAACAATCTCGTCTTCAGGCAACTTTGGCAACTGAAGACCTCTTTCCCCGACCTCAATCAGCAGATCGGAGTAATCTCTGAAACCCATCAGACTAATTGCCCGTTCCTTGCTTATTTTTCCAGCGCAAAACAACTCAACAGGATCGGAGCCATGCGACTCTTTTGACTGAACCAGTTCGTTGTATTTTTCGGCAGAAATCATATAGGCAAATGTCCGCCCGTTTTTGGTGATTTCGACGGGAGAAACCCTGGCCTCTTCAAGCACTTGCCCAAACAATGTTTTGGCGCTTTTTGCTGTAAAAACCCTCGTCATGATTTCCTCCGCCAGAGGTTACTGTATTCACAGTAACCATTATACGCAACTCTTCTTTGGCGCGCAAATTGTTTTGGCGGACCTGATGCCCGCCCGGACCAACGACCACAGGCGGGCATCAGTCCGGAGAGGTTACTTGGAGCGGTACTCGGCGATCATCTCGTTTGCAACCTTCCTGATGACGTTACCATCGTCGTCATTGCCGGTCATGTTGTTGCGCTCGGATTCCACATAAGCCTTGAACTCACCCCCCTTCGGAAACCGCTTTGCAAGCAGTTTGCGGGCTTCTGAGGCGGGCATGGCCTCGTAGAGCAACTTGCGTAGCGCCTTGTCTTCCGCCGTCGTTGAGAAGGCCCACATTTTGATCGGGGACAGATGGTTTCTGAAGACCTGGGTGTTGACCCCGGACTTCATACTGAAGATCGACAAACCAACTCCGGGCTCAACTACCTTCTCGCGAAGCGCATCAACCGCAGATTCAGACAACCCAAAGGTCTTGCGGCACTTCTCGACCACCCCTTCGTTCCCGTTGGCGCCCAGGATGAAGATTCCGGTTGCGTTGTCAATGGCGTCCTTGTCGAAGTCGTCAAGCATCTGGCTGGATAACGTGGTCATGATGTTCCACTTCCGCCCTTCACGAATATCCACGGAAACGATCTTTCGAATCCCCTCAATCCCCGCTGTATTGTGGAATTCGTCGTAAACGATTCCCTTGACCTCGGCCAGAATTTCCTCAATCCGCCCGCGATGATAATCCCGGTACTCTTCCGGGCAAAGCGGGAGAATGTCGGGGTGTAGGTAGTAATTCCGGGCTGCGGACTGCTGCGCGAAAGCGTACATCACCGCCGTCTGCTTGGCGCCGGATGCGCCATGACCCTTCACGTCGTTCAGGTCAATCCCAACCACCCGGCAATTGCTGATGTCCCACCGCGTCGGCAACGACAGGAAAGACCAGTCGCGGATGGCCGTGTTGATCATGACCGAAGCAATATCGATCAGGTCTTTCCCTTCGGCAGTGCGCCCAAAAAGGTCGTTGATCGTGCTTGATTTCAGGACGGACGGAATATCCTGAAGCGTGGGCACCGCATACCGCTGCGCCATGATCGCTTCCTTGATCCGGTTGCGCTTGAACAGATCGTCCGTCAACTCGCGCCAAGTGGTCTGCGAATCAATTGACAACCCCTCTTTCGCAATAACCTCATCAATCTCCGCCGAAACCCCTTTCTGGTACCGGCTCGGCGTCCCGCGCGTGCTCTTCTGCAGGTACGCCTCGTCCACCACCAGGCTCATCAGTTCGGACATCATCGGCGCTGACTGAGACTGACCGGCAGGGGTTGCGATGATCGACAGGAAGTTTCTCAAAAAGTCGCGGTCACGCGCATGCGGGAATTCAAAGCCGAGTTGCAGGTCGAACACGTTGTAGGCATATTCCTCGGACATTTTGATCTTGAAATACCCAACTTCGTCCTTGCGCCCGGACGGGAGCGACGACTGCACCAGCGATACCAGCCCGGATACAGATTCACCCACGTCAATGACCAGCAGCATCGGCAGTTTCTGCAACCCCGGCGCAACGCACATCCCCCACTCGATCGTGTTCAGCAACACGGACTTCCCGGACCCCATCGTTGCAAAAATCAGATACACCCAAGCCTTCTGCGCCCCAGACCCAGGTTGGAACGGAAGCATCTTGCCATCTTCGCTGGTGAAAACAACCGCTCCATCCCGCCACGACGAGGCCGGGCGACCAAGCGGGAGCATCTTGGCCACATCAGAACCGCTCTGCAGCATGTAACGCGACGGCGAAGTAGCCGACAAAGCAGGAAGCCCGGAAACAAACAGGTCGGTCGGATCGCCGCAACCCTGCATGGCATCGCATCCGCCCCACCCCTGAATCGCCCTGGAAATCGTCTGCATGTTGCGCAAAACCTTCTTCTCTTCCACCCCCCATGTGGTGAACGTCACCGAAAGGCCCAACGCAGGATCAGGCTTTCTGCCTGCCGCCTCATTCCCTTTCTCGCGTTCCTGGATCTCTTCGATCGCCTCTTTGATCGCGCGGTTGTTGGACTTCGGGTTAAAAGACAAAAACTGGACCAGCGTATGCGACAACTTAAAGCGCGACATCCCGCTGTTGTAAAGACGGAACGAAACGCGGAATGGAAGATCACGGATTCGACGCATGATGTTTTCAAACCGCTCGGGCGACTGCGGCGGCAGGTCAATCGAAACCGTCCCGTGATAAACCCCATCGACCAGGACCATCTCGCTCCCGCCCTTCGAGATCTCTTCAAACGGTTTGTTGCACGCCTGCGTCCAGATGGCCGGATAGTAAATATCCTCCCATGGGCGCGTACCGTAGTTGCGCGTACTGGCCGGCGGCTTGTCGCCGGGCAAACACGGGCGATAGCGGTAGGAAGTCGAGTTCGGGAGAATGTCACGCCGCACCACGGAGATCAGGTCGTGCGTATCCATGTAGGACGCTGACATTTTGCCTGCGCGGTTGAACAGCGCCATGACCTCATCGCAGAAAGGCTCGTGTTTGGTCATCAGTTGCTCGACGATCCGAATCGGGTTCTGAGCAAACCCAAGCGGCGGGAGTTTTTGGGCGCGCGCAAGATCGCCTCGCTCTTTTCGCTCTTCCATGATCAGTTCAGGGTTCCCGAGCGCCGCAAGATTGGTCGAAACGATGACGATGATCGATTCGTCCACCACCACCCGGCGCAAAACTTCCTCTTCGGCGGCCATAACGTCGTCCACCTGCAGCCCGATGCGCTCCGCCGTCGCGCGCGACCGGGCCAGCACTTTCTCGATGGACGCCGATTCGGCGCCGGAATCCTGCTGGTAAACAATCTGGATGTCGTGCCCAACCCCGGCCATCTGATTTGAAATAAACGCCGAAACGTCGTTGACCATGGCTCGATACTCTTCGGCCCCGAAAATCTGGCTTGACCCGTGAAACTCGATGGCCGTCACCATGGTCCCGTCTTTGCGCATCAAAGTGCGCTCGTTGACCGAACAATCAAGATCCACATAAGCCGAGAAATCCTGCTTGATGAACGCCGAGATCCATCGCGCCAGAACCTCGATGCCGTTGACCATCTGCTTTGAAAAAATGATTGTGACGAAAAAAACTGAAAAACAGACCAGACTCCAAAAAATAGCCACACTACCCCCTCTGTTTACAAATCAACCCATTTGTTTTATTTCAAGCAGCCTCTCGGTTCATCCGCGCAGCTTTGTTGCGTTCCGCCTCGATCTTGAGCCTCGGAATCAGCCCGACCGACATCATTCGGCGCACCGAGTCCGCGCGCCACCCGGAAACCTGCCGGGCACCAGAGGCCAGCGCTTTGGCGATCCCGCCGATATGTGCGTCCGACAACACCACCCCGCCGCCGGACAGGCACACATCGCTGGCAACAGCGTCGTAATCACTGACGGATTTGCCGTGACCAATCAGAAATACCGCACGGCAAAGCGCCATCTCGAAAAATAGCGATGAGGAAGGAAAGGCGCTGCTCTCGGCGGACGCCGGTTGGGCCTCTGGTTGAGCCTCGGTCGGAATGTCGGGGCGGATCTCAGCCATTGGCAGCCCCCGCAAACTTTCCAGTTCCGGTTGAGAAAACCATGAAACCCATGTCCGCCCCGGCTTCCATGAGTTCGCGAATCTCGTGTTCCTGGGCGCGCACGGTCACTGTGCCAAACCCATAGCCGGAAACACGAAAGCCCTGGGAGGCGACCTGTTTGGCGAGCGCAAAGGACAGCATCCGGTCGGCAGCGCGAAGGAAAACCGCTCTCGACGGAAAAAAATAACTTGTTCTGGCGCCTTTTTTGGTCTTCGGCTTTTTCCGCTTCGACATCAAGGCGTTCAGGAAATTCTCAGCCAGAATGCCGGCCGAATAGGACGTTCTGCCCACCGCGTTGGCCAGCATGGCCGGGGGCAGTTGCGGCGCTTCGGCAACCTTGTCGAAGAAGATCGCCCCCTTTATCTCGAAACGAACACCCTCTTCCATCATGAAAAACATCTCCGGCTGCGTCATCCAGTCGCGGAAGATCGAGGTTCCCGAGATCTGAGAGCCAATCGCCAGCAGGTCAGGCTCAAGCGCTCTTGAAGGGTCAATGACCACATGCGCAAGACCAAGACGACCAGACTCGAGAAAGTCGGTTTGCGACATAGGCGAATCAACGGCGGTAACCGCCCCCGACGGAATCGGGAACGATAATACCGCTTCGGCGTGACTGACGCGATTCGGGATGAGTTTTACTGTTTCGGCGTCCGATACCCAACCGCCCCGGCTGTATGCAACCATGGAGTTTTCCTGGAAGGCGGATTGGATCTCGCGCTGATAGTGCGCGCCGTGGTCCGTGTTGATGTCGTTGATCTGCAGGTGATCGTAGATCGAGTCGTGAAGGGTAAAGCCGATGCGCATGTCCGGGAAAAAGGCTTCGGACATAGCCATGACCCGTTGAGCAATCCCGGATAGGACCGAGATCGTGTCTGGAATG
>JAJYQG010000201.1 GCA_021794775.1 Pseudomonadota bacterium | reverse complement strand
GTCCCCTGAAGAAAACGACAATTCTGTCCAATGGCTTCAACCGACGAATAGCCCGTGATGCGCTCGAAAGCCGGATTGACATACACCAGAGGCAAATCGGGCAAGGTAGCGTCGGCGATGGCAATGCCGTTGACGCTGTTGTTGAGCGCCCCAGCCTGCAGACGAATCAGGGATTCGGATTGCTTGCGCAGGGAAATGTCCCGTGAGGAGCAGAACAACAGCGCTTCATGGCCGACCCGAAAACCGCGCACATGAACTTCGACATCAACCACTTGACCATTTTTCTTGCGATGCTGGCTTTCAAAGGTATGGTCGTCGAGCGCCATGAACTGCTGCAAGCGCTGTTCCAGTCCGTCCTGAGCAAACTTGATGTCCCAAAGTGTCAGGGATTGCCCCATCAACTCTTCTCGGGTATATCCCAACGACTCGCAAAACGAATCGCTCATCGCCACCAGGCATCCCTTGGCATCGATGACATGCAGGCCATCGCTGGCAATCTGCATGACGATTTCCGTCATGCGTTTTTGACGCAGCAGCGTGGCATCTTCCCCGTCACAGGTCCCTGTTTCGGGAGCACCCGGAGAAGCCCCCTGACCCATCATGGAATCTGGGCACCCTTATGCTGGAGTTCAAATTCTGCCAGCGAGGCTTGATTGCAATTGTAGGTATTCTTGCCGGCTTTCTGGCATTCCGCCAGGTCGGTTTTGATTTCTTCCGGATGATCAAGGTAATAAAGCTTGGTCTTGGTGTTCTCACACGCCGCCAGACATAACAGAAGACCGACACACACCATGACTCTCATGGGGATATTCCCTTTGTTCGATGATAACGCTCCCTTATGGTAACCGATCCCTGAAATTTCGTGGCGGGGTTTTCAGCAAATCATGCCCGCCGCCACGGTATCATGGGTCACAGCATCGATCACGATGAAGCTGCCAGAGGCACGGTTGGCCTCATACGCATCGTAAGCCAGGGGATGCTGAACACGCATCGCAATGCGCACCAGATCGTTCATCACCACCCCATCCGGATGCGCTTCCTCCTCGGAGGTCTGAACATTGAGGCGCGCCAGGATAGTATCGAACTTCACAGGGGTGCTGCGCGTCGTCTGCTGCACCCATAAACGCCTGGCAGGATCAAACGGTTGGTCGGAGAACCAGCATACGATCGCCTCGAACGTCTTGCCCAACTGGGGCGGACGATCTACCCCAGCGATCATGTCGCCGCGGGCAAAGTCGATCTGGTCTTCGAGCGTCAAGGTCACCGATTGCCCGCTGCGCGCTTCTTTCAACGTCCCTTCCCAGGTTTCAATGGAGGCCACGCGACTGTGACGTCCGGAAGGCAACACCACCACCGCATCCCCCACCGCCACACGACCGCTTTCCACACGCCCCAAGGCACCGCGCCTCTCTTCCCCATGCAGGGCGGGCAAACGACCTACCCCCTGGACCGGATAACGGAAAGCACCTTCCAGCGCCACCTCATCGAGTGGCGCATGCTCCAGGATGTCCATCAGGGTTGGGCCATCAAACCATGCCATGTTCTCCCCCCGTTGCACCACACCATCGCCATGCACCGCGCTGAGCGGCAAAATATCCACTTCACGGAACCCGAGGGGGCGAGCAAAGTCTTCAAAATCCTGCTGTACCTTGTCGAAAGCATCCTGACGGTAATCGGCAAGGTCCATCTTGTTAACCGCCACCACCACCCGTCGAATGCCCAGCAAACGTACGATATGGGCATGGCGCCGCGTCTGCTCCACCACACCTTTTCTGACATCCAGCAGCAGGATGGCCAAATCGGCAGTGCTGGCCCCGGTAACCATGTTGCGCGTGTACTGGGCATGCCCTGGGGTATCGGCGATGATGAATCGACGCTTGGGCGTGCTGAAATAGCGGTAAGCCACATCAATGGTGATGCCCTGCTCCCGTTCCGATTGCAAGCCATCAGTCAGCAGCGACAAATCCACCTGCTCCATACCCCGCCGCTGCGAGGTCGAAGCAATCGCCTGCCATTGATCCGACAGGACCGCTTTGCTGTCCAGCAGCAAGCGTCCAATCAGCGTGCTTTTGCCATCATCCACCGAGCCACAGGTGATGAAACGCAGTATTTCCAGTTTGTCCGTTGTTTTTGCCATCTTGGGATCCGTTTGGGGAATGTCAGAAATAGCCCTGGCGCTTGCGCAGCTCCATGGAGGCTTCCGAGGTCTGGTCGTCCTGGCGCGTCGCGCCCCGTTCCGTGAGCTCGCTGGTGGCGGTTTCCTGAAGGATGTCACGCACCGAACGGGCCTCAGACAATACAGGGCAGGTGCAGGTCATGTCTCCCACGGTACGGAAACGCACCGAGCGCCGTTCCACGGACTCGCCTTCTCTGGGGGGCGTCAAGTCGGTCAGCGGGACCCATTGCTGACCCCGGGATATCACCGCACGCTCATGGGCAAAATAGAGCGTGGGAAGCTTCAGGTTTTCACGCTCGATGTACTCCCACACATCCATTTCGGTCCAGTTGCTGATTGGAAAAACACGCATGTTTTCACCAGGATGGACGCGAGCATTGTACAAATCCCAGAGCTCGGGACGCTGGTTTTTGGGGTCCCAGCCACCGAATTCATCGCGAAAGGAGAAAATTCTCTCTTTGGCCCGAGCCTTTTCCTCATCACGCCGTGCCCCACCGAGACAGGCATCAAAACCCAACTCGTGAATGGCATCCACCAAGGTCACCGCTTGCAAAGCATTGCGACTGTCAAGGGCCGAACGCACCCGCGCCCGCCCCTGTCGAATGGAATCCTCAACGGAGCGCACGATGAGTTCAACACCCAGTTCGGCCACCACGCTGTCGCGGAACTCCAGCACTTCGGGAAAATTATGCCCGGTGTCGACATGCATCAGCGGAAAAGGCAAACGCTGTGGATGAAAGGCTTTGCGCGCCAGATGCAACATCACCATGGAATCCTTTCCGCCCGAGAACAGCAGGACAGGTTTCGAGGATTGCGCCACAACCTCGCGTAAAATATGAATAGATTCCGATTCCAGACGATCGAGATGATCCCAGGATTCCCCCTCATGTTCCTCAGAAACATGGACCCATGCCTTGGCTGCTGTCATGACTCTACCTTTTCCTCTTCGTTGCCCACGGCATGATCGGCACCATGGAGACCGCATTCTTTCTGGCCGCTCGTTTCCCACCACCAACGACCGGCCCGTTCTTCTTCCCCAGGCTGCAAAGCGCGCGTGCAAGGCTCACAACCAATGCTGACATAACCCTGTTCGTGCAAGGGGTTATAAGGCACACTGAAACGATCCAGATAAGCCCAGACATCGTCCCTGCTCCAGTCAGCCAGCGGACTCAACTTGAGAGTTCCGGTGCGAGCGTCGGTGGCTTCGAGTGCCACTTCACCCCGCTCTGGCGACTGTTCACGGCGCAACCCGGTCATCCAGGCACGCTGTCCCGACAATGCACGCTCCAACCCCTCGACCTTCCGCACCTGGCAGCAACGACGTCGCCGCTCGACGCTGTCGTAGAAACCGTTCATCCCCTGCTCATGAACCAGGCGCTGCACCGCATCCGGATTCGGCCAAACCACCGTGATGCGACATCCATAATGGTCGTAGATACGATCCAGCAAGCGGTAGGTAGCCTCATGCAAGCGCCCGGTATCTAGGGTAAAAACCGGAATGGGCAGTGCCAACCGACAGATAACGTCGGTCAGCACCATATCTTCCGCACCGAGGCTACTGGCCTGGCACAAGGGTTGCAACGTTGCGCTCCAATCCTTCAGGCGCTGCTCCAGGGCGGCAATTTTGTCATCCATCGTGTTACTCCTCACAGGGAACCATTAAGACGGCGCCGAAACAAAGGTTCGGGTCGATCCACTGAGAGCTGGTAAGCATCACTGAACAAATCAAGCCCTTTCTTAAGGTTATCGGCATTTTCTCCCAATCTTGGTGAAAAAGCATTGAAACCACAACGGGACAGTTCATGTACCGTATCACGAAACACATCGCCCACGGCACGCAATTCGCCACGGTATCCCGCATGCTGTCGCAACCAGCGCGCCAGGCTATGGCCACGCCCATCGGTGAAGGATGGGAAATGAATGGCGATGAGTTGCAGGGGCGCGAGGTAGGGGAGCAAGGCTTCGTGATCCTGTCCCGTTTCAAGCCAAAGTCCTACCGGCCCCAGATGCAAGGCTTCATCCCCGCCCAACGCTTGCCATTGGGGCAATGTGTAGAGCCAGCTTCCAGGCGTCGAAGGGCGCTCCTCGCCTTCCGGCAGACGTTGCCAAACATCCTGCAGAACCTGTCGATCGATCAGAATATCAGCCATTGGCCACCGCCTGATGGGGAACATAAACCACGTCACGGAACGGTTCCAACCCGACCCTTTCCACCGTTTCCACCAAGGTTTCACCGGCATGCAGACGAATCTCACGGTAAAGCTCGATGATGGTTTCCAGTGCTTCCGGAACTTCCTCGGCACTCAGCGATGGACCGATCACCTTACCCAGGCGGGCTGGCGCTTGCGAACCACCCAGCGTGACCTGGTAAAACTCTTTGCCATGTTTGTCGACCCCAAGAATGCCGATGCCGCCCACATGGTGGTGACCGCACGCATTCATGCATCCGGAAATGTTGAGATCCAGGGGGCCAACGTCACGAACCCGCTCGGCATCGGCAAAACGGGCCTGTACTGCCGCTGCAATCGGCAATGACCGCGCGTTGGCCAGAGCGCAATAATCTCCTCCAGGGCAAGCGATGATGTTGGTCAGAAGACCAACATTGGGCGTAGCCAGGGCGAGTGCGTTGAGGGCATCGTAGAGTTCGGGCAAGTGATCCTGACGCACGTCCGGCAGCACCAGATTCTGCTCATGGCTGACACGGATCTCGCCAAAACCAAAGCGCTCCGAAAGATCGGCCACAGCCTCCATTTCTTCGGCGCTGGCATCGCCCGGCGCATGCCCCACCCTCTTCAACGACAGCACCACATTGGTGTAACCCGCCACCTTATGGGCATGCAGATTCTGGTGGTACCAATGGGCAAAGTCCTGATCCCGGGCTATCCGTTCACGAACAGCCACCGGAACTTCGTCCGCCAGGTTGGCGTACGGGGGCTTGACCATGCGTGCTGCGATGCGCGCCACTTCTTCCTCCACCAGCGTCGCTGGTCCGTCCTTTTCTTGCTCCCAAGCCTGTTCCACCTCGCGGCGAAAACGCTCGATGGACATCGCACGCACCAGAATCTTGATGCGCGCCTTATATTTATTGTCACGCCGACCATAGCGGTTGTAGACACGCAGAATGGCCTCAAGGTACGTCAACAGATGACGCGCTGGCAGAAATTCGCGCACGATCTCCGCCACCAGAGGTGTCCGCCCCAAACCACCCCCCGCCAGCACACGGTAACCCAACCCCTGTTCAGCATCGTAC
>JAJYQG010000160.1 GCA_021794775.1 Pseudomonadota bacterium | reverse complement strand
TGGCAAGGCGTTGCGCTACCTTGAAGAAGGTAAAGTGGTCATTTTTGCCGCAGGTACGGGCAATCCTTTTTTTACCACCGATACGGCGGCGGCGCTGCGAGGGGCTGAAATCAGCGCCCAGGTCGTGCTCAAGGCAACCAAGGTGGATGGCATCTATACTCAGGATCCGAAACTGCACCCGCAAGCCGAACGCTATGCACACCTGACCTTCGAGGAAGCCATCGTCAACAATTTGAAAGTCATGGATGCCACCGCGTTAACGCTTTGCCGGGATCAAGATCTGCCTATCGGCGTATTCAGTATTTTCAAACCGGGAGCCCTGTTGCGGGTCGTTACGGGACAGGCTGAGGGCACCTTTGTAACGCGTTGACAAAGACGTTTGAGGATGACATGGTAGCGGAAATCAAGAAGACTGCTGAGCAGAAAATGGTCAAGTCGCTGGAGACATTGAAAGCAGATCTGGCCAAAGTTCGTACAGGCCGAGCCCATGCTGGTCTGCTCGATCATGTTCGGGTGGATTACTATGGGACGCCGACACCGTTGAGTCAGGTTGCTGTTGTCAATTTGATCGACGCGCGGACCATCGGCGTTAATCCCTACGAAAAGAAAATGGCCTCAGCCATCGAGAAAGCCATTCGGGAGTCGGATCTTGGATTGAATCCTTCCTCGCAGGGGGATATGGTGCGCGTTCCCATGCCAGCCTTGACCGAGGAAAGGCGTCGTGACTTGACCAAAGTGGTGCGGGCAGAGGCGGAAAATGGCAAGGTTGCGGTACGCAACGTTCGACGCGATGCTCTGGCGCAACTCAAGGATCGGGTCAAGGCCAAAACCTTGTCAGAAGATGAGGAACGGCGGGCTCAGGATGAGGTCCAGAAACTGACGGACCGCTTCATCCAGGAAATCGACAAACTGTTGTCGGTCAAGGAAGCCGAATTGATGGCGGTATGAGCCATTACGCCGTTCATGAGTGATTCAGGTTTCTCCGATCCCCCGCAGCGCGAAAAATCCGTTCCCCAACATGTGGCGGTTATCATGGACGGCAATGGTCGCTGGGCCCGTCGTCGCTTCATGCCGCGCGTTGCCGGTCACCAGAGAGGCAGCGATTCGGTGCGGCAATTGGTGGAGGGGGCTCTGCACCATGGCATTGAACATCTGACTCTTTTTGCTTTCAGCACGGAGAACTGGCAACGCCCCGATGAAGAAGTCAGCACCCTCATGGCCCTCTTTGTTCGCATGTTGGAAAAAGAAGTCGATCGCCTGCATGAGGCTGGGGTTCGGATCCGAATCATAGGCGACCGGTCGGTGCTGGCGGAGCGATTGAGAGACCTGATTGGCGAGGCTGAAGCGTTGACGCGCAACAACCGTCGCCTCCACTTGACCTTGGCCGTCAATTATGGCGGGCGCTGGGATATTCTGCAGGCCGTGAATCGCTGGTTGCATTCCCGTACTTCGCCGAATGCTGACATGATGGAGCAGGATCTTTCCGGCCTGTTGACGACGGCCGAATTGCCGGAACCCGATCTGTTCATTCTAACCGGAGGCGCACATCGCAGCAGCAATTTCTTGTTGTGGCAGCTGGCTTACACGGAGTTGTAGTTTACGGAGACCCTATGGCCCGATTTTGATCGGGCTGCCCTCGATCGCGCCCTGGATGCTTACCGTTTGCGTGAGCGCCGCTTTGGCCGGACCAGCGAACAATGCTGCGCACGCGACTCCTGACGGCAGCTGTGCTGCTCATGGTGGTGGGCGGATGCTTGTTTCAAGCGTCGGAGACGCTATGGAATGCCCTTGTGGCGTTTATTGTGGGGTGGGCTTCCTGGGAATGGGGAGGCCTGGCGCGACAAAGAGTCACGGTGCGTGTCGGGTATACGCTAGGGGTGTTGGGTCTGATGCTATGGGGTGAGAGGGGGCCTCAGGCCATCTGGATGACCGCCTCCCTGGTGTTCTGGTTGACGATGGTTCCTGTTTGGCTTAAAGGGCGCTGGCAGATTCATTCATGGACTTTGTTGCTGGCAGGCATGGTTGTCCTGCTACCCACCGGATGGTCGTTGATCCTGCTGCGCAGACAAGGACCGGAATTGGTGTTGGCACTGATGGCCGTGATGTGGGTTTCCGATACTGCCGCCTATTTCGCGGGCAAGGCTTGGGGTAAACATAAACTGGCGCCGGACATCAGCCCCGGAAAGACATGGCAGGGGGTGATGGGCGCATGGGTTGGCGTTACCGTCTATGCAGGGTGGGTCTGGTGGACTTCCGTCAGGCCGGAGGCGCAGGGGACCATGGCCGGGCTGATCCGGCACTCCGGGTTTATCTGGCTCCTGTTGGCCTGGGTGCTGGCTGCATTGGGCATTCTGGGGGACCTGTTCGAATCGTGGATCAAGCGCTGTGCGGGCGTGAAGGACAGCGGTTCTGGCTTGCCAGGTCACGGGGGCATTCTTGACCGAGTCGACGCCCTGACGTCGAGCCTGCCACTGGCTGCGTTATGGGTGATGTGGGCAACAGGAACATGAAGCAGGCATTGACCATACTGGGTGCGACGGGAAGCATTGGTGTCAGCACCCTGGACGTTGTGGCGCGACACCAGGACCGTTATGAAGTCTTTGCCCTGACGGCGCATCGAAACATTGTACGTTTGGCTGAACAATGTAGGGTTCATCGACCCAAAGTGGCTGTCGTTGCTACAGCGCATCAAGTGGATGAATTGGTGACGCTGTTACGCCAGCAGGGACAAACCGCTTATCCTGACATTCTGTGGGGAAAAGAAGGGCTGGTGCAGGTCAGCGTGGCCGACGATGTTCATGCCGTGATGGCGGCAATTGTCGGTGCTGCAGGTCTGGAACCAACCCTCAAGGCGGTTGAGTCCGGGAAGAAAGTACTTCTCGCCAATAAGGAAGCGTTGGTGATGTCCGGTGCTTTGATGATGGAAACAGCCCTTCGCTCTGGAGCTCAATTGTTACCGGTCGACAGCGAACATAACGCTGTTTTCCAATGTTGGCCCCGTGTCGGGGCGGGTGTAGAGAAAATTCTATTGACAGCTTCCGGCGGCCCTTTCCTGCATTGGTCCTTGGAGGCTTTGTCGGAAGTGACGCCCGAACAGGCATGTCGGCATCCGCGATGGGCCATGGGGCGTAAAATTTCCGTTGATTCGGCGACCATGATGAACAAAGGTCTCGAGTTGATAGAAGCCTGTTGGCTTTTTGATGTGCCCGCGACACAGGTGGAGATATTGATTCATCCACAAAGCCTCGTTCATTCTCTGGTGGGGTACCAAGATGGTTCCCTCCTGGCTCAGATGGGACATACCGACATGCGCATCCCGATTGCGCATGCGCTGGCCTACCCGGAAAGGCATGGTTCTGGGGTCCCTTTGCTGGATCTTGCCAGTACCGAACCCCTGCAATTCATGAAACTGGACCGTCTTCGTTTTCCTGCTGTGCGCCTGGCAGAAGAAGCGATGTGTTCGGGGGGCGGGGCCCCCATCGTACTGAATGCGGCCAATGAAGTCGCCGTTGCCGCGTTTCTGGATGGTCGGCTGAGGTTTGACCAGATCACTTCGGTAGTCGAGCGCACCTTGAACGAGGTAATCCGTGGTACCTGCAAAGATCTTGAGAGCATCGCCGAGGTGGATCAGGCGGCCCGCGCTCAAGCCGGAAGGCAGGTTGGGGGATACGCACCATGAGTCTGATGCTGCCGCATTGGTTGTCGACGCTGATGGCCTTCATTCTGGCTTTGGGAATTCTGGTTCTTTTCCATGAGTTGGGTCACTACGCTGCGGCCAGAATGGTGGGGGTCAGGGTATTGCGGTTTTCCGTTGGATTTGGGCCATCGTTGTTGCGATGGAAAGCGGGTATACAACAAACCGAATGGGTGGTCGCTGCTATCCCCTTGGGGGGATACGTGCGGATGCTGGATGAGAGAGAAGGGCCTGTACCGGCCAGCATGCAACATGAGGCGTTCAATCGCCAATCGCTGGGCGCGCGCACCCTGATTGTGTTGGCGGGGCCGCTGGCCAATCTTGTCTTATCCTGGCTGCTGTTCAGTTTTCTGTATACGATGGGGGTTCCGGGCGAGCGTGCCTGCCTTGGAACGCCGCTTTCCGGGTCTCCTGCAGCGCAAGCCGGGGTTCATGACGGAGACTGTGTGACGGCCCTTAACGCCATGCCGGTGACCACCTGGTCTTCTCTCGAATTGGCATGGGCGGATCAGCGTGGGGATGGAAGTGGCGTCACATTGCAAGCACTGGACCAAGGCGGTCACTCCGTGATGCGCCATCTGAGCGTTGATCATAAAAACTTTTCCGCGACGGAAGGGGTTGCTGAACTGGGTTTGAAGCATTGGAACCCTCGGTTGCCCGCTGTCGTGGGGCAAGTGATTCCCGGCGGTGTGGCAGCACAAGTTGGCATCCGCGAAGGTGACCGCGTGATGGCTGTCAATGGGCACGCCGTGAACGAATGGCCGGATCTTGTGCGGCAGATTGAGCCTAGAGCACAGCAAGCAACGGCGGTGCTCCTGCTCCGTGGTGGACAGACGCTCAGTCTGACTCTGGTGCCGAAGGCGGTGCAGCAGGATGATGGGCGTGTGATTGGACGGATTGGGGTCAGCCCAGAGATTTCGCAGAACCTGCGACAACGGATGACGGTTCTGGAACAGGATTCCCCAAGGCGTGCATTGGGTCATGGGGCAGAAAAGCTGATGCAATTGAGTCGGCTGTCGTTGGTTTCGCTGGGGCATATGATCACGGGGCGGGGTTCGTGGGATGATCTTGGTGGACCGGTGCGCATTGCCTCACTGGCGGGAGAGACGGCACGGTTGGGTTTTATTCCGTATGTGCAATTCTTGGCACTGGTCAGTCTTAGCCTGGGAATTCTCAATTTGATGCCGATACCCTTATTGGATGGCGGGCATTTGTTGTATCATGCGTTGGAATATCTTCGCGGGGGGCCCTTGTCTGCCAAAACCATGGCTTGGGCACAGCAGTTTGGTTTGCTGCTGCTGGTGGGCATGATGAGTCTGTCCTTGTACAACGACCTGCGTCACTTTATCAATCACTAATTTCTATAAAATTCATGGCGTTATTTCGTTCGTTGCTGCTGTTGTTGTGGATGCTGACCAGCTCTCTGGCCATGGCCATGGCCCCCATCACCATTCAGGATATTCGCGTAGAAGGCGCCCAACGGGTAGAACCGGGGACCATCTTCAGTTATCTCCCGCTCAAGGTAGGAGACACGGTGACGCCGGAGAAAGCCGACAGTGCCTTGAAGGCTCTGTACGATACCGGATTCTTTTCCGATGTGAAGCTTGAGGCCGATGGGAATGTGCTGGTGATTCAGGTGCAGGAAAGACCCTCCATTGCCCGACTGGAAATCAACGGCGCCAAGTCGTTTACCAAATACCAGCTCAAGGACGCACTCAAGTCGATCGGTATCGCGGAAGCGCGCATTTACGACAAGTC
>JAJYQG010000168.1 GCA_021794775.1 Pseudomonadota bacterium | reverse complement strand
CGCTGCTGGGACTGCGGCGGCGCTCGAGATCGACCCCGAGATGATGCATCATCTGCGCGATTTGCTGGCGCAGACCTTGGAGAGCAACAAGGTCATGCAGCCGGAGTTGTCGGAAGAGATCGATCGTCTGGTGGCGCAGATTCAGGTGGCCAATGATGGCGACCGTGTTACCGAGGTGGCCAAAAAGCTGCGTCATTTTTGGGTCAAGATGGAATTGCGCGGTGGGGATAAGGTCAAGATTCAGGAAGGATTGCTGAGCCTGTTGCGTTTGCTGGTCGAAAATGTGGGCGAGTTGGTGGCCGATGACAAGTGGCTGCACGGTCAAATTTCGATTTTGCGCGACGTCATGTCCCAGCCGTTGGACAAGCGCAACATTGCCGAGGCGGAAAAAAACCTGCGCGAAGCGCTGGTCAAGCAAAGCTCGCTCAAGGAGAGTCTGGCGGACGCCAAGGATACACTCAAAAGCCTGATGACCAGTTTCATCGACCGCATGGGCCACATGACCGAGAGCGCCAGCGAATACCACAGCAAAATCGAAGGGTATAACCTGAAAATCGGGCAAGCCGACAACCTCACCGAACTGGGGCATATCCTCCAGGACTTGATGCACGATACCCGCGTCATCCAGGCCAGCACCTTGCGTTCCCATGAAGAGCTGGTTACCGCGCGGCGTCGTGCCGATGAAGCCAGCGAGCGCATTCGCCATCTGGAACAGGAGCTGGAACAGGTCAGCGAATTGGTGCGCGAAGATCAGTTGACGGGAACGCTCAACCGACGTGGCATGGATGACATGCTGCAACGGGAAATCACGCGTTCCGACCGCACTCAAAGTCCCCTTTGCATTGGTCTGGTTGATATTGACAACTTCAAGTTGTTCAACGACTTGTTGGGACATCAAGCAGGGGACCTGGCGCTCATGCATGTGTCCGAAACGATCAAGGGCGCATTGCGTCCGACCGATGCCGTGGCGCGTTACGGCGGCGAAGAGTTTCTGGTGGTGTTGCCCGCCACCGGACTCAACGAGGGTGCCGACATTTTGCAAAGGCTCCAGCGGCTTCTGGCGCAGAAGCATTTTGTCTACAACGGCGAAGAGTTCATCATCACCTTCAGCGCCGGGGTGGCCCTGAGGCGCCCGGGAGAACGGGGTGAAGAGGTCATGACCCGAGCCGATCAGGCTATGTACCGTGCCAAGCGTGCTGGCAAGAACCGCGTCATGAAGGACGAATGAGAATCTTCTAAAGTTTCCTGTGGGTTGTCCGATAACGGGTTCAAAGGGCCGGCCATCCTGACCGGTCTGACAACCAAGGCAAGGCGATCAAGGCGCTGCGCCCGGATCAACCAAAGGAGCCCATCATGGCAATCTACCTCAACACGAACATCACTTCGTTGATGGCGCAGAACAACCTGAACAATTCTCAGTCCCAGATGGCTACGGCTATTCAGCAACTGTCTTCCGGTCTCCAGATCAACAGCGCCAAAGACAATGCCGCAGGCTACGCCATTGCCACGGTGATGGGCAGTCAGTTGAATGGTTATGCTCAAGCCACGCGCAACGCCAACGATGCCATTTCACTGTCGCAAACCGCCAGCGGCGCGATGCAGTCCATCGTCAACAATCTGCAAACCATGCAAAGCCTCGCCGTGCAGGCTTCCAACGCGACATACGGATCTTCCAATCGCTCTTCCATGAACGCCGAGTTTCAGCAACTGTCGTCTGAAATCAACCGGGTGGCGCAATCCACCCAGTTCAATGGGGTGAACCTCCTCGATGGCACCTTTACCGCCCAGACCTTCCAAATCGGGGTCAACAACAGCACCAACGACCAGATCAATCTGTCGGGCATCGCCAGTATGCAAACCAACGCCTTGGGTGGGGTGGGAACAGGCTCGTTGACGTCCTTTACCAGCAATCAGACCACTCATGCGTTGGCGGCGGGAGACTTGACGCTTAATGGGTTTCAGGTCGGTGCTTCAACCGCTGGGGCAGCCAATGGCCAGTCTGCCGACAGTGCCTACGCCATAGCCAATGCCATCAACGCGGTCACGTCGCAGACGGGCGTCACTGCAACGGCCAATGCCACCACGGTTACCGGAGCAGGGCCTACCGCAGGGGCCACGACGGTCAGCGGCATGACCATCAACGGGGTGACGATTGCCACCGTGACCGGCACGGCGAGCCAGTCGGCTGCTGGCGCTGGCGCCAATCTGGCGGCTGCCATCAATGCATCCACGGCACAGACGGGGGTCACCGCGACGGCCAGTGCAACCACAGGGGCGCTGACGTTGACGGCTGCCGATGGGCGTGACATCGTGGTGGGAGGCTCGGTAACTGGATCGGGGCTGACGGCTGCGACTACGACGGGTACCATCAGCCTGTCCAGCACCAACAGCAACGGCATCGTGGTGGGGGGCAACAACGCCAACTATGCGGGTTTCACGGGCACGCAGTATGCGGGCACGGCTATGACCGCCGATAACTCGTTCACCAATGGACAACTGGTGATCAATGGTGTTTCCGTGGGTGCTACGGCGGCGGGAAGTCTTACGATGGGCTACAACAATGGTAGTGCTTATTCTATCGCCCAGGCCATCAATGCAGTCACCGCCCAGTCCGGAGTGAGCGCGACGGCTTCGACAACGGCGACCAATGCCTACACGGCAACTGCGACCAGCGGCACGCTTGGGGTTACGATTAATGGTACGGCGATTACGGCCACGGCTGGGGCCTCGGCTGGGGCCTCGGCTGCCGCTCTTATCACGGCAATCAATGCTCAGACGTCGACGACGGGTGTGTCGGCTGCGCTGAGTGGCACGGCGGGCATTACTTTCACCTCGACTACTGGAGGAGACATTGCCCTGACTGCGGCGTCGGGAGGCACCATCACCACCGCCAATACCTTCGGTTCCGTAACTTTGACCGATACCAAGAGCAACGCCATTTCTTTTGCAGGAACTGCGAGCAGTATTGAAACCGGGGGTATTCCTACCTTTCTCGGCGGAGTCTCTCCTACCACGGTTACGCTAGCAGGAGCGATTGGTAATCAGACCACAGGAGTGGATACCGTTGCCAATGCCAACGTTTTGTCACAGGCCTCGGCCCAGGCTGCCATCACGACTCTACAGGGTGCCCTGAACACGGTGTTGAATGCCCAAGGGTTGCTGGGTGCCATTCAGAATCGTTTGACATCGGTGGTCAGCAACCTTCAGACTGCCACGCAGAACCTGACATCGGCTCAGAGTCAGATCCAGAGTACTGACTTTGCGGCGACGACAGCAACGTTGACACGGACCCAGATTCTGCAACAGGCGGGTACGGCGATGTTGGCACAGGCCAATGCCATGCCCAATGCCGTACTGACCCTGTTGAAGTAATCGGTCAGGCGCGTTAGGATGAGGTTGGGCCGTCATCGTCAGGTGCATGGCCCAACCCTTTTGCTGAGAGGAGGGTAATCATGATTATCCAAAATTCGATCAATACAGGCGGCCTGCCAGTCCAGGGTTCGTTGCCCGCCCCGCTTCCTTCAGGCGGCGGGTTTCCCGCCGTGCAGGGGAATCCTCAGGGAACGTCAGCGGCAACGACGGGGAGCCCGACCAGTTCGGGGCAAGTGCAGCAAGCGGTCAGCACGTTGAACCAGTCCTCATCGTTTCTGAACCGTGACTTGACCTTCAGCGTGGATAACGCGACCCACGACACCGTGGTCAAGGTGGTGGAAGCCCAGACCGGGCAGGTCATTACCCAGATTCCTTCCAAACAGGCCCTGGCCATGGCCCAGGCCATCGACGCCTTGCCTCAGCAGGGCTCGTTGCTAAGTCGCAAGGCTTGATCGGAGTCCATCATGGCCGTATCCTCCACGTCTTCATCCGGGTTGATTCCCAGCGGCTCGTTGACCACCAGTTCCATCGACGTGGCCAGCATCGTCAATCAACTGATGACGGTGGACAGCCAACCGATGACCCAGCTGCAAAACCAGCAGTCGGGTATCCAGTCGCGTATCACGGCGCTGAATACGGTGCAGAGCGCGGTGTCCACCTTCCAGTCTGCCATCCAGGGTCTGACGTCGCTGAGTCAATACCAGAGCTACAATGCCACCTCCAGCAGCAGTGCGGTATCGGCGACGGCTACTGCTTCGGCCACGCCAGGAAACTACAGCGTATCGGTCAGTCAGCTGGCCCAGGCCCAGACCATTGCCAGTGCGGGTCAGACCAGTGACAGCAGCGCGATCGGGAGCGGGGCTACGACCACGCTGACGTTCAACTTTGGCGCAGTGAGCGGTGGAACGCTGACCAACGGGGTGTACTCCGGGGCGACCTTCACCCCATCCGGCACCAGCAAGAGTGTGACCATCAACAGCAGCAACGATACCCTGTCGGGCATTGCCTCGGCCATCAATGCGGCGGGGATAGGCGTCACCGCCACCATCGTCAACAATGGCAGCAGTTCTCCCTACCAACTGGTACTGACGGGGCCTTCCGGGGTCAGCAACAGCATGCAAATCGGGGTATCGGGGGATGCCACGCTGGCGGGGTTGCTCAGCTACAATCCGGCGGGCACCCAGGATCTGACCCAGGTCACGGCCGCGCAGAATGCTCAGCTGACGGTCAATGGCATTGCCCTGACCCAGTCTTCCAACACGGTCAGCAATGCCATACAGGGGGTGACCTTCAATCTGAATGGTACGACGACATCTGCAGCGACGGTATCGGTGGCCCAGAACACCACGGCGGTGACGAATGCCGTCAGTTCCTTGGTGTCGGCCTACAATGCCCTGAACACTTCCATCCAGGGGGTGGCCAGTTACAACAGCACGAGCAAGACCGCGGGTCCGCTGTTTGGCGATCCCATGGTCAATAATATTCAGACGCAGCTCAACAGTGTGCTCAACAGCAGCGTGTCGGGAACGACCACGGTGTATGACACCTTGGCTTCCATCGGCGTGACGTTTCAGCAGGATGGCTCGCTGGCGCTGAACACAGCCCAGCTCAACGCGGCCCTGAGCGCCAATCCTTCCGATGTCGCCAGTCTTTTTGCCACGGTGGGAAAAGCCACGGATAGCCTGATCCAATACACCGGTTCAAGTGCCAGCACCCAACCGGGCACCTATGCCGTGAACGTGACCCAGGTCGCGACCCAGGGGACGCTTGTCGGGTCGGCGGCACCCGGGCTGACCATCACCGCCGGCTCCAACGATACGCTCAATTTGAGTGTCGATGCCACTCCGTTGACCCTTACCCTTCCGTCGGGCACCTACGCCAGCGCAGGTGCCTTGGCCACGCAATTGCAGTCTCAAATCAACGGCAGTTCGTCGTTGCAGGCTGCCGGCGTTTCTGTGGCGGTCACGGTCAATGCCAGCGGCGATCTCAGTTTGCAGGCCAGCAACTACGGCGCTTCTTCTTACGTCACCGTGACCGGCGGCAATGGCAGCGCGGGGCTGCTGGGTTCAACGCCGGTGCAGACCTATGGGCTCAACGTGACCGGT
>JAJYQG010000033.1 GCA_021794775.1 Pseudomonadota bacterium | reverse complement strand
TGGGTCGATCACCGGAGCCCCCAAACGACGTACCATGGATTGGATCAAGGCGCTGGAAAGCCAACCCCGGGGGCCCTATTGTGGCGCAATCGGTTGGGTTCGACCCGGCGGGGCCGCCTGCTTCAGCGTCGCCATTCGCACCCTATTGCACGATCTTGCCTCGGGAAACCTGCAATGCGGGCTGGGAGGCGGCATTACCTGGGATTCATCGGCGCCCGATGAATGGCAGGAAATTGGGACCAAAGCCGCATTCCTCGATGCCGACCCACCGCCCTACGATTTGCTCGAAACCCTGTTGCTCGATGACGGCCATTGGCCGTTGGCGCTTTACCATCATCAGCGTCTGGCACGTTCTGCCAACGACTTGGCCTTTCCTGCCATCACGGTCACCACCTTTCAGCAAGCATTGGCGCGCTTTGCCCAACAATTTCCGCAAGGGCGTTACCGTGTTCGAATCTGTTACAACCGCTGCGGCGACCTCCATCTGACCGGTCATCCCCTGGATCCTGTCCATAACCCTGCGGTGCAACCGATCTGCCTGGCTTCCCAACCCTTCGACTTTGCGCCACACATGATCCATAAAACCACCGAACGAAGCGGTTACGACGCCGTTTGGGCTGAAGCTGAGGGTTCGCTGTTTGACATCCTGCTGTGGAATAAGCATGGAGAACTGACCGAATTCACGC
The DNA here is from genome assembly GCA_021794775.1 of Pseudomonadota bacterium. Taxonomy (GTDB): domain Bacteria; phylum Pseudomonadota; class Gammaproteobacteria; order Burkholderiales; family Ferrovaceae; genus Ferrovum. Next base: position 4,848 of record JAJYQG010000033.1, on the reverse strand, counting down.
GCGGCAATCTGGTTCTGGAAAGGGAAGGACGCTACGACACCCCTCCCCTTTCCTGCGGCCTGCTTGCCGGGACCCTGCGCCAGTCGCTTTGCGATGAGGGCAAATTGACCGAGCGCATTCTGCGTGTTGAGGATTTGGCCCAGGCCGAACGCATCTGGTTCATCAACAGCGTTCGGGGCTGGATTCCGGTTACTGTGGTACCAGCGGCGTAACTTCAACCTCGAGATGGACTTTTCCGGCATGCTGGAAATGGAGATCCAGGGGAATCACCTGACCGGCCACCAAGGGCTTTTCGAGATCTTCGAGCATCAGATGATGCCCTCCTGGCTTGAGTTCGACCTGACCGTGGGCTGGAATCACGAGATGGTATTCATGCTGCATGTGAGACATTCCTGAGCCCATGCCACTCATGTCGCCCATGGCCATGGTCTGGTGCAGCATGATATGGTCGGCCACCGGGCTATCGGCACCTTCCAGGGCATCATCGCTATCCCCTTCGTTGCGCAACGTCAGGTACACTACCCCCACGCTCTGGCCTGGTGCTGTGGCCCTTGCGTAGGCATGCAACACCAAGGGTGTCATGGTTTTTTTGGCTTCAGTCGGGTTTGCTCCATGATGGTCGCCCTTGAGCCACGGAAGCACCTGGCGCTCCAGTTCCGCTTCGCTCAGCCCCTGATCGTTGTCGGCGGCAAGCGCATTCTGACGCACGATGCCGTGACGGTCGATCAACACCGACATCGGCAAGCGCCAGATGCGACCAAACCCGCCCACGTCTGCCCGACTGCCCACCGACCAGGGAAAATGGTGATGTTCCATCATGATTCGCGCATCGGGAAGATCGTGCGGGTTATCCATGTCGATGGCGACGATGTCGAGCCCCTGTTCGTGGTAGCGCCGGTAGAGGGTATCCAATCTTGGCATTTCCTCACGGCATGGCACACACCAGGAGGCCCAGAAATGCAGCAATGTCACGCGGTCCTGCTGGGAGTGGGCCGTCATTTCCCCGCCACCTTCCAGCGGAATGCGGTAGTCCGGCGCTTTGTCACCGATCTCCAGCGCTTGTGCCATCAGGCTTGCCAGCAACAGAGATGCTCCAATGATCCATTGTTTTTTCATGCTGTTATCCTCATCCTTTAACAAGGTACGTGCGGTAACTTAAAACATATAATTGATGCCAGCACTGAACATCCAGTGGGGCACCAGCTGATTGCCGTTGGCGTAGCGATAAACCGGCAGGTACAACGAGGTATTGGCTTGCCAATGTTGCGCCAGATTGATCAAAGCCCCCGGGGCCACGTAGAGGTTGGTATAACCGCTGTTGATGTTGCCATACAGCGCATCGCCGCCGCCCTGATCCGGCGCGCGCCACATGCCATTGGCTTGCAGCATGGGAATGATGTGGGTGGTACCCTCGATCCCATTGTACGTTACTCCGCCGACGACATTCAGACTGTCTCCGGGGCGATAACCCTGGTTATGGTTCAGCGCATGGCGTAGCGTGCCCTGGCTGAACCAGCCCCAGTTGGCGTTCAGGTTGCCCAGCGTGTAATAGCCCAGCAAGGCATCGGTGGTGCCGGTCCCGGGTTCGGTGTCACGGTCCAGAAGAGGTGCTGCGTTGATTGGTCCGGTAGGCAATTTCAAACCAAAGGTCAGACCGGACGACTTATCGCGCGAGAAACCGGTGTACATCCCCATCACCCTGAGATCGGACAGACTGCTGATATAAGCAGACTGGGGGGTGGGTGATGGGTTGATCTGTCCTGGCGATCCGCTGGTATCGGTGGTGAAACTGCGAAACCAGTACGGCAGCATGGCTTCGACCCCCCAATCCTCATTGAACATATGTTGACCATACAGGGTGTAATAGTTGGTGCCGATCTGCTTGTCACTGTTCAACGCCCCGATTTGGCCACTGGCGCCACTATGGTTCCAGTTCTGGTTCATGAACGAGTATTGCAGTCCAATCTGGTCGGCCATGCCACTCACCGGCAAGCCCGGCAATCCCACATCAAAAATTCCACAACCACAGGCACAGGCCCACACCGTGGGCATATAGACGACACTGCAAAACGCCAAGATAAGACCGGTCCAAAATCCTTTCGAATGCTTTTTCATAATAGAGCTCCCTGAACATCCCGGCCCGCAGGGCAGGCCGAGAATTCGTACATCACCAAGCTAGGCCAGCGAACCATGTCCTCTGGCCCAGCAACCGGAATCGATCAGGAGCAAATGGGTGGGGCTTGGGCGGGCGGATGGGTAAACGGAGGAGAATGGCGTACGTGGGCACGCGCCATGGACACCGTGGCGCGATGGGAAAACTGGACTCCCTGAGGCAGAAGCGGCAGGTCCAGCGCAGGCAAGCTGAACGCCAGAGAAGCGCAAAGGGGGCAATGGGCATGATCAAAGCCAAGGTTGGCCGGATCCGGTGTCGATGGGGCGCCGTCCGTATGGTGCAGCGACAAGGCACATAAGCTGCCGCCAGCGGAAACGGCACTTCCGGCATCCAGCAGCGGGTCGAGGGCCCCCACCACCAGAAAAGCCTGAAACAGTAAAGGAACCAGAAGAAAGCGCAGCGACGCCCATGCCGTCGAGCGGATGCGAGCCAAGGCGAAAAAGCCAGACATACTACCGAATCAGGCGATCAGGGTTTGACCAACCCGGTGGAATACAGGACACCCAGGTTTTTCTGGGCATCGCTGTTGCCTTGTTCGGAAGCCTTGCGGAACCAGTCCGCCGCCTTGGCATAATCCTGGGCAACCCCAAGACCATTGTCGTAGAGAATGCCCAGGTTGTTTTGGGCTCGGGAATAGCCTTGCAAGGCTGCCTTGCGGTACCACTCGGCGGCCATCACGTAATCTTTGGGAACGCCACGACCATTCTCATAGAGCACAGCAAGGTTGTTCTGCGCTTTGGGGTTGCCCTGCTCGGCGGCACGTCGATACCAATCGGCAGCTTCGGCCAAGTCGAGCGGCACACCGCGTCCCGATTCGTAGAATACGCCCATGTTGTTTTGTGCCATGGCGTTGCCCTGGTTGGCGGCCTTGCGGAAAAATTCGGCGGCCCGGTTGTAATCACGCACCACCCCGGTTCCATTGGAGTACAACAATCCCATCTGGAACTGAGCTTCCGAAACATTCTGATCCGATGCCTTATGCAGCCATTCCGACGCTTTGACGTAATCACGGGGAACACCGGTGCCATTCAGGTAGAGCAGTCCCAACTTGTACTGCGCCCAGGCCACTCCTTGATTGGCAGCTTTGCCATACCAATCGGCAGCTTGAGCATGGTCTCCGGTAAGGTCGAGATAAGCGGCAAGGTAGGTCTGAGCCTTGGGATCGTTGGCGCGCGCCGAGTCGAGCAAGCGCTGAACCGCCACCGTATCGCCATTTTTGGCCCCGGAAGCCAGACTCACCGCTTCTGTTTCAGTCATGGGCGGCGTTGTAGCATTGGCTGGGGGCGAACTCAGTTCGGTCGCGTAAGCACCGCAGCAAGTAGCCGTTAACAACAAGAGGGATAACAGTCGCGGGGCGAAAAACGTGTTCATGCGCACCTTCTCAAAAATCAGGAGCTAAATTATTAGAAGTCGTGAGTATCACCGATTCATGGGTGAAAAGCAACGATTTAGTTCCCCCCCACTGCGTATCCACTGGGTTCGAATATACCAAAAACTTTCCCCGCCGTAACGGGCTTGGTGTTCGCCACGCCGATTTATGTTTTCTTTGCTGGTGCCGGCTTTGGTATGGGACGTTTCAACAGGTAAACCACCGGCACGAAGGACAGCGTCAAAAGGGACAGCAAACGATAGTTGTCCATGAATGCCAACTGGCTTGCCTGAGTTGCCACCGACTGCGCCAGCAACGCGGGTGCAAAAGCACTCAGGCCCTGTTGATCGATGGATTGCAGCCATACGCCCAGGTTTGGCGAAAAGTTGCTGACATGGGCCACAAGGGTGGCTTGGTGGCGTTGTCCTTGCTGAGTCAGATAGGTTTGAATCAGTGAAATGCCAAAACTTCCGCCCAGATTGCGCGACAGGTTGACGATCGCCGAGGCATTGCTGCTTTTCCCCGGCGCAATGCGCGCAAAAGCTGCGGTGTTGATCGGCACAAACAAAAACCCGAATCCGATGCCCTGCATCACCCGCAAAAGCGCCATCGACCAAAAGTCGGTCTGGATATCGATATTGGAAAACAGGTACATGGCCAAGGCATTGCAACCAAGACCGAAAGCGATCATGTGGCGTACATCGAATTTCCCCACCATGATGCCGATGATCGGCATGGTACAGAGCACCGCCAGTCCTCCTGGCGACAGCAGCATTCCCGCTTCCGTGGCCGAATAACCCATCAGGGTTTGCACCATCATGGGCAACAGCACGGTGCTGCCAAAAAGCACGAAGCCAAGCAAGAACATGAGAATGTTGCTGAACAGGAAATTGCGGTCGGCCAGCAGGCGCAAATCGACCATCGGATTTTTGTGACGCAATTCCCAGAAAGGCAAGATGACCAGGCACAGCAGGGAGAGCGCTACCATGGTGACGATGAACGAGGATTCAAACCAGTCATCCTCCTGTCCCTTGTCGAGCGCAATTTGCAAACAACCGATCCCCAAGGCCAGGAGCGCAAAGCCGAAGGTGTCGATCGTGAACGTTTTATCCGTCTGCCGGGCGCGCCGCTGGGCAGCAGGGTGAGCGCCGGGCGCACCGCGGCCGGGAACTTGGTCAGCGGGAACACCATGCCGCCGACGCCGAGCAGCACAAGGTACACCAGGTTGGCGCCGGCCAGCGTCGCTTCGGCGCGCAGCGTGCCGGCCATCAGCAGGGCGAGGCCGCTGAAAGCCGCGGTGCCGAGC
>JAJYQG010000032.1 GCA_021794775.1 Pseudomonadota bacterium | reverse complement strand
CCGATCTCGGCCAGTGGCGTCAGCAATGCGTTGAAGTGCTCGGCACTGCCCAATCCGCGCCCACCTGAAATCACCACCCGTGCATTCTCCAGGGCTGGCCTGCCCTCTTGGGCATGTTCATGGACTGCCGTGCGTTTCACGCGAAGATCGGGCAACTGAATTTCCAGTGCAACGATGGACGCCAGCCCTTCCCGTTCTCCCTGTACCGGCTCGAATGCCGTGGTGCGTACCGTTACCAGCTTCAACGTTTCCTGGCAACGTACCGTTGCCCACAGGCTACCGGCATAGATCGGGCGCACAAAGGTGTCGGGGCCTTCGATGGCGACGATGTCGCTGACCATCGCCACATCTTCCAGCGCAGCCAGACGGGGCATCCAGTTTTTGCCCTGGGATGAGGCGGCCGTCAAGATATGTCCGTAACGACGGGCCAAGGGACGCAGCAAGGCGGTCCATTGCTCCGCCAGCGGAGGATTCAAGTCAGCATGATCGGCCACCAACACCCGGGCCACATGGGGCAAACGTTGGGCCGCTTCTGCGGCGGATTGAACCCCATGCCCCGCAATCAACACATCGACGTCTGCCGCGAGCAAGTTGGCGGCCCCCAGGACTGCGCGCAAGGAGGGCTTGAGCGAGCCATCGGTTGCCAGTTCGGCAACCACCAGAACGGATGCACTCATTGACTTTTTCCTCCAATCGTCTGGGCCAGCCCATTCAACAACGCTTCCACGGATTTGACCCGAATACCCGCCGGGCGCGAGGGCGGCTCGGCGACATGCAACGTGGTCAGACGGGGGGCGATGTCCACAGCGAGCGTCTCTGCGCTCAGTTCTTCAATGGGTTTCTTGCGCGCTTTCATGATGTTGGGCAACGTGGCATAACGCGGTTCGTTGAGGCGCAGATCCGCCGTGATCACAGCAGGCAGGGTCAGGCGCAAGGTTTCGGTGCCTTGATCGGTTTCGCGCACGACGTCCAGGGACCCGGCATCATGCCGGATGTCGGCAGCCTGGGTTGCCTGACACCAGTCCAGCAAAGCCGCCAGCATTTGGCCGGTTTGGTTGGCATCGTCGTCGATGGCCTGCTTGCCACATAGCACCAGATCGGCACTTTCGCGCAGCACCACCTCCCGCAACAGCTTGGCTACGGCCAACGGTTGCAAGTTTTCCGGGGTCGAGACCCAGATGGCACGGTCGGCGCCCAAGGCCAAGGTGGTGCGCAAGCCGTCTTGAACGGCTGCCTCACCGCATGAAACCGTTATGATTTCATGGGCCTGGCCGGCTTCTTTAAGACGCAGAGCAGCTTCCAGGGCAATTTCATCGAAAGGGTTGAGGGACATCTTGAGGCCAGCCAGATCGGCACCACTGCCATCTGCCTTGGCGCGTGCCTTGATGGCATAGTCCAGAACCCGCTTGACCGGTACCAGAATTTTCATAGGATCCTCTCCAAAACAGGGGCGAATTCTATCACACCCGTTCGAACAGGCCGGCAATCCCCTGCCCCATGCCGACGCAGAGGGTCACCAGGCCGTAACGCCCGGCACGGCGGCGCAGCCCATGAATCAGGGTGGTGGCGCGAATGGCGCCACTGGCCCCCAAGGGGTGCCCCAGCGCAATGGCTCCTCCAACGGGATTGAGTCGCTCGGGATCGAAGGCCAGATTTTTTTGCACGGCCAGCACTTGTGCCGCAAAGGCTTCGTTGAGTTCGATCCAGTCCAGGTCCTGCTGCTTGAGACCATGACGCGCCAACAGCGGCGGAACGGCCTTGACCGGTCCGATGCCCATCACTTCGGGCGCCACGCCTTTGACGCAAAATCCCATGACACGGGCCAACGGAGTCAGCCCTTCACGCACCACAACCGCTTCACTGGCAAGAATCAAGGCCGCAGCGCCATCGGAAATCTGACTGCTGTTGCCGGCAGTCACACTGCCCCTGACATGGAACACCGGCTTGAGTCGGGCCAGAGCTTCCCGATCGGTGTTGCGCCGCGGCCCCTCGTCCCGGGTTACCTCGATCGAGGCTGAATCCAGGGCACCGCTGACCGGGTCGACAGAGGCGCGCGTCACGGTCAATGGGGTGATCTCAGCATCAAAATCGCCCCGATCCTGGGCGGCGATGGCACGCTGATGGGAACATAACGCCAGTTCATCCTGATCTTCCCGGGTGATGTTCCATTGGTGGGCCAAATTTTCGGCTGTGGCGCCCATGCTCCAGGCCAGTGGGAGATGGCCAGGAATGTCGAAGATGAGGGGGCTCGGAGAAGGATGGTATCCCATCATCGGAACCCGGCTCATGGACTCGACACCCCCGGCCACCATCACGTCGACATCACCCATGGCAATGCGTTCGGCCGCCATCTGAAGTGCCGATAAGCCGGACGCACAGAAGCGGTTGATCGTCATGGCCCCGGCTTCGAGCGGCATGCCCGCCAGCAAAGCGGCACTGCGGGCCACATTCAGCCCTTGCTCAGCCTCCGGCATGGCACAACCGATGATGACATCCTCGATGCGATCGGGATCAAGGGCGGGAACCTGCGCCAGGGCCCCGCGCAAGGCGGCAATCAGCAGGGTATCGGCGCGGGTGGTGGTGAATTGGCCTTTACCTTTTCCCACTGGCGTGCGTGTCGCCGCCACGATGTAGACGTTTTGCATGGAGTATCCTCGTGTCAGTTGCGCACAGCCTTGCCCGTTTCAAGAAAGCTTTGAATGCGCTCTCGACTGCTGGCGCTGGCCAGCAATGGACCAAAATGTTCCCGTTCGAGGGCCAGCATGTAAGCGGCCGTCACCAGGGTTCCTGCCGGCAGATCGGCACCGCAAACCACGGTGGCCAGCGTACGTCCGATCCACAGATCATGGTCGCTGATCAGTCCTCCCTGATGGGCATTGGTCAGGGCAGCCAGCATTTGCGCCCGACCTTCCACCCCAGCCACCGGAAAAGGGCGTTCCAGCGCCGCGACATACCCCGCTTCGGCCATGGCCGTGGCCTCGTTCAGCGCAACATGCAGCAATTCATCGACATGGGGCACCAGAATATCGCCCGCCTCCAGCCAACCCCAAGCCAAAGCTTCCTGCGCGCTGCCGCTCACTTCGCAACGCAGGATGCGCGTCACATCGTCGCGCAAATGGTCGGCCACCAGCAGCGGGGTTCCGGCACGCAGGGCGTGCAGACCAGCGCGGCGCGCGATCTCGGTCAAACCACCAGCCCCCGGGAACAGTCCGACATTGACTTCCACCAGGCCCAGATAGGTCTCGCCATGGGCCACGCGGCGGTCGCAATGCCAGGCCATTTCGCAACCGCCACCCAAGGCGTAGCCCTTCAGCGCCGCGACGGTAGGCACGGCGCTGGAACGCAAGCGTTGCAGTGCCTGTTGGAAAAATGCCTGAGATTCGGCCAACCCGTTGAGTCCTCGCTGCGTGTAGGTCTGCATGAACCCGGCCAGGTCGCCACCCGCTGAAAAATGGGGGCCGGGACTCCAGATGACCAAGGCACGAAAATTCCGCTCGGCCAAATTCACGGCTTGGTCCAGGGCTTTCAGAGGTTCTTCCCCCAGGGTGTTCATCTTGGAGGTCAATGTCAGGATGAGGTTGGCATTGTCCAGGGTCCAGAGGCGGGCAGTACGGGATGCCTCGATGGTGCGCCCGGCCCGCTCCGGCACAGGGACATCGGTACCGGCAAGCTTGACCGGGAAACGCTGCCGCTTGCCCCAGGCACTGGGCTCAGGCAGAACATCCCCTTGGGTACGCGCCGACCAGGATCCATGGGGACCGTGGACGCCCAGTCGATCTGGCGACGATACCCAATCGGGCAGAGGACAGGCCGACAGCGTCAGACCTTGACGACGATCGTCTTCGATCCAGCGCGCCACCTCTTGCCAGCCGGACAATTGCCAGCTTTCAAAAGGCCCCATGTTCCAGCCAAAGCCCCAGCGCAAGGCCAGATCCACTTCGCGCGCCGAGGGCGCGATGCTGTCCAGGAGGCAGGCACAGTAATGGAACAAGTCACGCTGGATGGCCCATAGGAAGCGGGCCTCGGGATGGTTCAGCTGGCGCAGGCGAGCCAGCCGTTCGGATGGCGGCGCTTCAAGACACGCCACCACGTCGGGATGGGCTTGGGCTCCGGTAGCGCGGTAGTCGTGGCCATCCCATTGCAGGATTGCCTTGCCATCCTTGCGGTAGAAACCCCGTCCGTTCTTGGCCCCCAAAGCGCCAGCAGCCAGCAATTGGGCAACCACCGGGTCGGGGGCGAAATGGTCGTGAAACGGATCGTCGTGGGCCAGTCGGTAGGTCGTATCGATAACATGGGCCAGAATGTCCAGACCCACCACATCGGCGGTGCGGTAGGTAGCCGAACGTGGGCGACCGATCCTTGTCCCGGTCAGATCATCGACCAGATCGCAGGGTAAGCCAAGGCGCTGGGCATGATGAAAGGCAAATACGGTGGCGGCCACGCCGATGCGGTTGGCGATGAAGTTGGGGGTGTCGAAGGCGCGCAATATGTTTTTGCCCAGGCGCGAAGTCACAAAAGACTGCAAGGGGGCCAGGGCGGTCTCATCGGTCCAGGGGGTCACGATCAGCTCCACCAGCGTCATGTAACGCGGTGGATTGAAGAAATGCAAGCCACAGAATCGGGTGCGACGGGCTTCGGGCAAGCTTTCGGCCATGGCTCCGAGCGACAGCCCCGAGGTGTTGGATACCAGCCAGGCATCTGTGTGCAGGTGGGGCAAAAGACGGGCGAAAAGAGCCACCTTGTGATCGAGGCGTTCGCCGATGGCTTCGATGACCAGATCGCAAGTGGCGAGTTGCGCCAGATCGTCGTCGATGCTCAAGGGTCGGATCAACGCGGCACGGGTCTTGTCGGCCAACGGTGGGGGCTTGATCGCATCCAGTTTGTCGATGGCCTGCCCAGCTCGCCCACGTGCAGAGCCATCGGGCAAATCGTACAACGCCACGGGTATTCCCTGATTGATCAGATGGGCCGCCAGCTGGGCGCCCATCACCCCTGCCCCTACGACGGCGACGCGTGCGATTGGTTTCATCCGTTTTCCTCTTGGCTTTACGAACATTCTACTCTGCTTGCCGGCAACGATGAACTCTGTCCATGAACCAGAGTACAATCCGCCCCATGCAGGTTACCCTTGATTTTGCCGACTTGCCGGGGATCCGGATACGACGGGTGTTTCGCCACCCGTTGCAGCTGTTGGTCGCCCACCGTTACGACGAGGTCATGCCGCTGCTGCGACAGGTGTCGCAGGCTTGCCGTGGCGGAGCCCATGCCGTTGGCTTCGTCACCTACGAGGCAGCGCCGGCATTCGATGCCGGGCTGGCCACCCATCCTCCCTATCCCGGTCTCCCGCTGGCGTTGTTCGGTCTTTTTCGTGACCCTGAAACATCCAGTGCGCCACCTGCCTCGGGATCGAACGCGGGTCAGGGGCAAGATTGGCAACCGGACTTGACCTATGTCGCTTACGAAGAGGCCATTAGACGCTTGCGTGAGGCCATCTCCGCCGGGGAAACCTGTCAGGTCAATTTCATTCTACGGTATTTGTCACG
>JAJYQG010000077.1 GCA_021794775.1 Pseudomonadota bacterium | reverse complement strand
TTTGATACGCTGGTGGAAGCCGGTTACGCCCCTGAGATGGCGTACTTCGAATGTTTGCACGAACTCAAGCTGATCGTCGATCTGATGTACGAAGGCGGCATTGCCAACATGCGTTACTCGATTTCCAATACCGCCGAGTACGGCGATCTGACCCGGGGTCCGCGCGTCATCACCGACGATACGCGTCAGGAAATGAAGCGTATTCTCAAGGAAATTCAGACGGGACAGTTTGCCAAGGAGTTCATTCTTGAAAACCGTGCCGGTGCTGCTTCCATGCATGCCATGCGTCGCATTGGAGCCGAGCATCCGATCGAGCAGGTCGGCAGCAAACTGCGTGCCATGATGCCTTGGATCAGCAAGAACAAACTGGTTGACCAGAGCAAGAACTGACCTTGGAAACCACACAATACCCCCACCCCTTGATCGCCCGCGAGGGGTGGCCTTATCTTTTCGGCTTGTTGCTGGTGGCCCTGTTGGTTCAATTTTGGCTTGGCTTGCTATGGGCCTGGCCAGTTTGGATCCTGGCGCTGTTTGTGTTGCAGTTTTTTCGTGATCCGCCACGCCAGATTCCTTTGGGCGAGCGCCTGATTCTGTCTCCTGCTGACGGTCGGATCGTGGCGGTGGCCCCGGCCAATGACCCTTGGCAACAGAGATCATCTATAAAAATCAGTGTATTCATGAACGTTTTTAATGTTCATTCGAATCGCAGCCCGGTGAATGGCACGGTACGGGAAATTCGTTATCACCCTGGCGCCTTTGTCAATGCCGATCTGGATAAGGCCTCCGAATCCAATGAGCGCAATGCCGTCATCATCGATACCCCTCAGGGATCGTTGACCTCGGTTCAGGTGGCTGGGTTGATTGCCCGACGCATCTTATGTTACGTTGTCCCTCAGGACAAATTGACGGCAGGTCAGCGTTACGGCTTCATTCGCTTTGGATCCCGGGTCGATGTGTATGTTCCTCCGGAGACCAGGATCCTGGTGGCGATTGGGGATCGGGTCAAGGCGACGACCACCGTGCTGGCACAATGGCACGAACAGGAACGATGATGAGCGATATAGGAACAGACGAGTCATTGGGCCCGGACCGCACGCATCAGCGTCGCGGCATCTACATATTGCCCAATCTGTTTACCACCGCCTCGCTGTTTTCCGGTTTTTTTGCCATTGTTCAAGGCATGAATGGTCATTTTGAGTTGGCTGCCCAGGCCATCTTCATTGCCATGGTGCTCGATGGCCTCGATGGTCGGGTGGCACGACTGACCCATACCCAGAGCGCTTTCGGTGCGGAGTACGACAGTCTTTCGGATATGGTGTCTTTTGGGGCGGCGCCTTCGCTTGTGATGTACGACTGGGCGTTGCGCGGCATGGGCAAACTGGGCTGGCTGGCGGCTTTTGTGTATTGTGCAGGAGCGGCCTTGCGCCTGGCCCGTTTCAATACCCAGTTGGCCGTCGCCGACAAACGTTGGTTCACTGGTTTGCCAAGCCCTGCAGCTGCGGCCTTGCTGGCTGGCATGGTGTGGGTACTGCACTCCGATTATCAGCTCGACGGCGCGCAAGTCAGCTGGCTCGCTTGGTGTATCACCCTGTTTGCCGGCTTGTCGATGGTTTCCAACGTACGTTTTTACAGCTTCAAGGATCTCAATCTGCGTCGCAGCGTACCTTTTTGGGCGGCGTTGCTGATTTTGCTGCTGTTTGTCGTGTTGAGTCTGGACCAGTCACGGATACTTTGGGGTTTCTTCCTGATTTACGGTGTTTCGGGCTACGTGCTGTGGGTATTGCGTTATGGTCAAAAACGACGGCAGCGTGGAGCAGCCCAGAAACCATCGGCCTCCTCCGGTGATGCAGGGTCGGCCTGACATTTTTTGGTGGCGCCTGTTTCAGCGTGCTCTGCTGGGGAGCGCTTGTGCCCTGATGCTGCAGCCGGTTTGGGCCGGTGATGCGCTGGTTTCCGTTTCCCATCCGCTTGCCGCCGAGGCGGGGGCCTTGGCGCTAAGTCAAGGCGGCGATGCTGTGGATGCCGCCGCTGCCATCCAGTTTGCTTTGAATGTCGTTGAACCCCAATCCTCGGGCATTGGCGGAGGTGCTTTTTTCCTGGTTTATCGCGCGGCGACCCATGAGGTCTATGCCCTCGATGCGCGTGAGGTGGCGCCAGCGGCCGACCGGGCCGATCAGTTTGGCGCCATGAATTTTGATCAGGCTTCGACACGAGGCATTGCCGTTGGCGTGCCGGGAACCCTGGCCGGAGTTGAAGCGCTGCGTCAGCGCTGGGGCAAGCTGTCCTTGGCAGCAGCTTTGGCGCCTGCCCAGCATTACGCCCGTGATGGTTTCCTGATTACGCCCTACTTGGCCCATGCTTTGCAAAGTCCCCGTTTGGAGCATGATCCGGCGGCCCGGGCGCTGACCCACGGTGCGGATGGCAAACCGTTGCAAGTGGGGCAACGCTGGCGCCAACCGGCTTTGGCGCATGCCTTTGAGCTGATTGCCCGGGAGGGTGTGACGGCTTTTTATCGGGGAGCCATCGCCAAGGCGGTGGTGGCGGCTCAGCAGGACCGCCAGGTCGATGCTGCAGGGGCAGGGCGCATGACACGGGATGATCTGGCTCAGTACCAGGTGGCATGGCGCACCCCGCTGGAATATCCCTACCGCGGTTATCGTCTGGTGACGATGCCGCCGCCGTCGTCCGGTGGTGTGGCCATGTTTCAAGTGTTGGGGATGCTCGAACGTTTTCATCCGGGCCAAACTCCGGGACTCGACCTGGGTGATCCCGAAGAAGTTCGCTTGACCATCGACGCCATGCGTCTTGCCCTGGCGGATCGCGCACGCTGGATGGGAGATGCGCCAGCAGGCGTCACCATCCCCGTTACCCAATTGCTGTCACCGGCGTACCTGAAGCAACGGTCACAACGCTTGAATCGCCACCAGCGTCTGGCTCAGGCCACGGCCGTCGATACGCCGGAAGGCTTGCATACCACCCATTTCTCGGTGGTGGATCATGAGGGTAATGTCGTCTGTGTCACGACGACCGTTGAAGCCCTGTGGGGGACTGGTATTTTGGTGCCGGAATATGGGTTTTTTCTCAACAACGAGATGACCGATTTCAATCTCAGGCCGCGCGCCTCGGCCAGCGATCCGGGCATCAATGATGTGCGCCCTGGCCATCGACCACGCAGCAGCATGATGCCAACCTTGCTTTTTCATGGCGACCGCTGGGTGGGTGCTTATGGGTCGCCCGGAGGGGTCAGCATCATCAGTACGGTTCTTGAAATGACTCAGGACATGCTCGATGGGGGGCTGAGCGCAGGGCATGCCATTCGTAGGCCGCGCTTTGCTGTCATGGACGCCGAAGGGCATACGCTGGTGGAAGATGCCTTGCCGCCCTTCCTGGTGCAAACCTTGCGTCAACAGGGAGACCTTGTTGAGCCAAGTCCCATACCGCTGGGGTCGGTTCAATGGGTTGGGGTCGATGAGGCGACCGGGCGCCGTGAGGGGGCTGCCGATCCACGTCGGGAAGGAACCGTGTTGCGCATTCCGGAGCACTGAGTCAAGCGCCATTGTTCCCTTGCCCGGACGATGCTATGCTGGGTTACCGTTCAGAAAGGGAGCATGGGCATGATGCACGAAGTGGTCATCGTGGACGATAATCAGGTCAACGTGACCCTGTTGAAGTTTCTCATCGAGAAACGACCGGACTGTCGCCCCCGTTGTTTCACCGATGCTCTGGAGGCGTTCGAGTGGTGCCGCATGCATGTGCCCGATTTGGTGGTCATCGATTACATGATGCCCGAACTGGATGGCATCGCTTTCATCCGCCAGTTTCGCCAACTCGAGGGGCGGGGGGATATTCCCATCATGATGGTCACCGCCAACGACCAGACGGATGCGCGCCACGAAGCCCTGCGTGCGGGTGCCAATGACTTTCTGACGAAACCACTGGATAAAACGGAATTCATGGCGCGCAGCCATAACATGCTGTTGCTGCGCACCCACCAGCGCGATCTGGAATCGCGCGCAGAATGGTTGCAAAACGAGGTGGATAAGGCGACGGCCGATATTCTCAACCGTGAGCGGGAAATTGTCTTGAGGTTATCGCGCGCGGCAGAATTCCGCGATCCGGAAACCGGAAGCCATATTTTGCGCATGGCGTACTATTCGCGCCATATCGGAGAAAATCTTGGGCTGGACCCGCAGCAAAGCTGCGTGCTTTTCGAGGCGGCACCGATGCATGACATCGGTAAAGTCGGGATACCCGATGCCATTTTGCTGAAGCAGGGGAAGTTGACCACACCCGAATTTGAAATCATGAAGATGCATGCCCAATACGGGCATGACATTCTCAGGAACAGCGCATCGGAAGTGCTTCAGGCAGCAGCTCAAATTGCCTTGTCGCACCATGAAAAATTTGATGGTACAGGGTATCCCAATGGACTCAAGGGTCAAGCTATTCCCTTGTTTGGCAGAATTGTGGCGGTTGCCGATGTATTCGATGCCCTGACTTCGGAGCGCCCCTACAAACAGGCGTGGACCATGGAGCGTGCCGCCGAGTATCTGATGAATCAGGCGGGCAAGCATTTTGACCCTGCCTGTGTTCAGGCGTTCTTTCACGCTTGGGAGAAGGTGCTCGACATTGCACTGCGCTTCCAGGATGACGCGGTGTTGTTTCAGGGGGGGTCAGTCTAGAACGATGCCCGGCGAGGGGAACGCCCGCCGGGTTTCCGGTCTCGAACGGTGTTCGGCATGGCCTGCGTCATTTTTGGTACAATGACAGGTTTCGTCCCAACAGATCAGGATCGCGTCATGACCACGGAATCAAACCAGACCAACCCGCTTGAGCGTCGTCTCCAATTGACCATTCCCCTGGACAGTGTCCGTCAGGAGACGGAAAAGCGTCTGCGTAAGCTGGCGCGCACCGTGCGTGTGCAAGGTTTCCGGCCTGGCAAGGTTCCTTACCGTATGGTGGTGCAGCAGTATGGCCCATCGGTTGAAGAAGATGCCATCAATGCCCTGGCTCAGGATCGATTTGGTGCTGAACTGCGTACCCTTAAGCTGGCGGTGGCGGGCATGCCACGGTTTGAAGCTGTTCCTGCCGGGGAAGCCGATCATTTTGAATTTGCCGCTACCTTCGAGGTTTACCCTGAGATTATTTTGGGCTCCTGGGAGGGGCGTGTGCTGGAAAGAACGGTCACGACGGTGGTGGATGAGGATGTCGATCGCACGCTGGAATTGTTGCGTCGCCAGCGTATGACCTACCGTACGGTGAGTCGCGAGGCCGCTCTGGAAGACCGGGTTACCATGGACTTTACCGGCATGCTCGATGGCGTCGAATTTCCTGGGGGTAAGGGCACCGACGTTGCTCTGGTGCTGGGCAGCGGGCGTTTTCTGGCGGATTTCGAGCAAGCGCTGATCGGTCTTGCGGCTGGTCAGGATAAGACCTTCCCCATGACGTTCCCGCCAGATTACCCTGCGGCCAATCTGGCGGGTAAAACGGTGACCTTCTCGGTTCATGTGCGCGACGTGGCGGAGCCCGCCTTGCCCGAGATCGATGAGG
>JAJYQG010000087.1 GCA_021794775.1 Pseudomonadota bacterium | reverse complement strand
ACGCCTCGGCGGGTAAGCTGTCCAGACCGAAACAGCGCGCCAGACGCTCGCGGTCCTGCACTGGAAACGCCACATCGATGGCCGGCGAAGTGCGGTTTTCGTACTCCACCTCAGCCTCCGCCAATGCCGAACCGCATTCGATGCACCAATTCACCGGCTTCAGCCCCTGTTGCAGATGTCCGGCACGCCAGATATCGATCAGGGTGCGCAGAATGCCCGCTTCGGTCTGAGGCTCCATGGTCAGGTACGGATGCTCCCAATCGCCCATCACCCCGAGACGAATGAAATCGGCCTTTTGCTGTTCCACCTGGCGCGTGGCGTACTCGCGGCAAAGCTCACGAAAACGGGCTGCTGGCACGTGGCGACCATGTTCCTTCTCCACCTGCAACTCGATGGGCAAACCGTGACAGTCCCATCCCGGCACGTACGGCGCATCAAACCCTGACAGGGTCTTGCTCTTGACAATGATGTCCTTGAGGATCTTGTTGACCGCATGTCCGATATGGATTTGACCATTGGCGTAGGGAGGACCATCGTGCAGGATGAAACGTGGCCGACCTCGAGCCTGCTCCCGCAATTGGTGATAACGGCGCTGTTCCTGCCAGACCTCGATCCAACGTGGCTCTCGACGTGCCAGATCAGCACGCATGGGAAACGTCGTTTCTGGAAGATTAAGGGTAGGCTTGTAATCGCTCATCAACACAGCTTCCTGAAAGTATCCGCAAAATAAGACCGGGCCGCAGCAGCATCCCGCTCGATCTGCCGAACCATGGTCTCCACATCGTCAAAATGTTGCTCGTCGCGCAGTTTATGCAAAAAACGCACTTCCACACGCTCACCGTACAACGACCGATCGAAATCGAACAAGTGCACTTCAAGCAAGGGCGCAACCAGAGGATTGACCGTCGGGCGGTACCCCAGACTGGCCACACCCAGCACCGGATGGGGGGCTGGACCACAGACCTCCACCACGAATACGCCCGACAACGGCGGGCGATGGCGCAAAGCCAGATTCAGCGTCGGGAAACCCAGCGCATGACCCAGACGCTGACCATAACCCACCCGCCCCACCAGCGCAAAAGGACGACCCAGCAAGATTGCCGCACGCTCCAGCTGCCCTGCAGCCAGAAGCGCACGAATGGCACTGCTGGAGACCCGCTCTCCATCCACCCGCACGCTGGGATGGGCCTCACTCTCGAACCCCAACGACCGACCCAGATGCTGCAACAAAGCCAGATCCCCCTGGCGTTTGGCGCCGAAGCGGAAATCGTCCCCCACCAAGATCCAACGCACGGCACAGGCATGCACCAGAACCTGACGCACAAATTCCTCAGCCGACAAGGTCGCCAAGGCGTGGTTGAAACGCAACACGCGCACCTGCTCGACCCCCATTCGGGTTATCCAGCCATATTTAAGGGTCAGCGAAGTCAAGCGCGGCGGCGCTGTCGATCGGTCGAAAAATTCGCGGGGATAGGGTTCAAACGTCAACGCCATGGGAACCAGCCCACGTTCTCCGGCCTCCTGGACCACCCGTGACAGCATGGCCTGATGACCGCGATGAACGCCGTCAAAGTTGCCCAATGTCAGCGCCGTACCTACGTTTCCCTGCGGTAAGTGCGCCAGTGCGATCCGTCTCATGACCCGCCGCAAAAAGGGTTTATTCTAGCATGTGCGCAGAATCCCACGACGTACCCCATCAGCCGTCATCGGTCAGGGCAGCCTGAATGCGCTCGCGGTCCAGTTGCGGCGCAAAAAGTTGAATGAAATCGTAAACGAACCCACGCAGATAGGCCCCCGCCCGCAGCGCAATGCGGGTCGTGCTGGGCTGAAACAAGGCTGCGGCGTCGCGGCGCCCCAAATCCTGATCGAGTGCCTCGTCGTAAGCCATCGCCGCGATGATGCCAACCCCCATGCCAAGGCGCACGTAAGTCTTGATGACGTCAGCATCCAAGGCCGTCAACACCACATTGGCCGTCAGCCCCCGAAGGTCGAACGCCTGGTTGATGCGCGCCCTGCCGGTAAACGCGTGATCGTAGGTAATCAACGGGTGGCGCGCCAGTTCTTCCAGCGTCAATTCCGGCACCTGCAACAACGCATGGCCCAGCGGAGCCACCACGATGCGATTCCATTCGTAGCAAGGCAACACGCGCAGATCGGGAAACTGATCCAGACCCTCCGTGGCAATCGCCAAATCAGCCCGGCCCGCCACCACCTCCTGAGCCACATGCTGCGGATTGCCTTGATGCAACACCAGCTTGACATCGGGATAGCGTTGCGCAAAACGCCCAATGACCGGGGGCAACACGTAACGCGCCTGGGTATGGGTGGTGGCAATGGTCAACTGCCCAGACTTCTGTCGGCTGAATTCATGCCCTGCCGTCTTGAGGTTCTTGGCTTCCCTCAGCACACGACGGGCCAGCGCCACAATGTCTCGCCCCGCATCCGTCACACTGACGACACGCTTACCATTGCGAACAAAGATATCCACCCCAAGCTCATCTTCGAGCAGACGAATCTGCTTGCTTACCCCAGGCTGCGAGGTGAACAGATTTTCTGCCGCCTGGGATACGTTCAACCCCGCATCCACCACTTCCACCAAATAGCGCAGCTGTTGTAATTTCATCGGCGATCCTCCCCTGAAACCTGATGGCAGCGGGTCATCAGACCCAACGTCATTATAACCAGAAGTTAGGTATCTAAAATAACATATTACTTAGTTTTCTAAGGAAGGTGCGCTATGCTTAACCCTCTGTCATAAGGTCTGGAGACCAACATGGGGTTCGAATTCATCCTGTCGGGCGCCGTCGGCGGACTGCTGGTCGGCATGACAGGGGTGGGTGGCGGTTCGCTCATGACCCCCTTGCTGATTGCCGGATTTGGCATTGCGCCTTCCAACGCCATCGGCACCGACCTGGTCTACGCTGCCCTGACCAAAGCGGGCGCGGTCGTCTGCCACCACCGCCAACGCAACGTCGCATGGGGCACAGCAGGATGGCTTCTGTCCGGCAGTCTGCCCGGTTGCTTGCTGACCATGGTCGTGCTGCACCATCTGCATCCCGGCCCCGATCTGAACGGCTTTTTGCGTCATGTGCTGAGTTTGACGCTGGCCGGCACCGCCCTGGCCCTCTGGCAACGCAAAAGCGTCAGCGTTGCCCCCACGACGGCACGCTCGCCACTCTGGACACCGGTTCTTGGGTTCCTGATCGGCGTTCTGGTCACCCTATCATCGGTCGGCGGCGGAGCATTGGGCACGGCACTGCTGCTGGCCCTCTATCCAGCCTACCCTTTTGCACGGGTCGTTGGCACCGAACTGGCCCATGCCGTGCCCCTGACGCTGGTTGCCGGCTTGGGCCATTGGCATCTCGGCCATGTCGATACCGCGCTGCTGGTGTCCCTGCTGATCGGCTCCCTGCCCGGCTTATGGCTTGGCACCAAACTCAATCACCGCCTGCCCGAGCAGGTGGCGCGCCGGGGACTGACGCTGCTGTTACTGGGACTGGCCGTGGTCCTGTGGCAAAGTCCGGCGTAAAAAATCCCGCGGCCGCATGCCGAGCATACCCAACACCACAAAATAAGCCACACCTGCCGCCAACAACAGCGGAACGAGACGCATCAAGCGCTGCATCAGGGACGCTCCAAACCAGAAAGCATCCGTTCCCCGCCCCAGCACCAGGATTCCCGCCATCACCGCCAGCGCCAGCGCCAAGCGCAACAAGAACAAGCGCCAACCGGGCCCTGGCTGATAGACCCCACGGCGCCGCAACCCAACGAACAACAACAAAGCATTGCCCGTGGCGCCCAAACTGGTGGCCAAAGCCAAGCCAGCATGCTGCAGAGGTCCGATGAACAGGGCATTCATGGCCTGGGTCACGACCAACACCAGCAGGGCAATCCTGACGGGCGTGCGAATATCCTGGCGCGCATAAAACCCTGGCGCCAGGATCTTGACGGCGATCAGCCCCATCAAGCCCACGCTGTAGGCCAGCAACGCCTGCGTCACCGCCAACACATCGTGCGCCGAAAAAGCGCCGCGCATGAACAACGTGGCCACCAGAGGCACGCCCGCCAAGGCCAAGGCCAAAGCCGCAGGCAGAGTCAACAACAACGTCAAACGCAGGCCCCAATCGAGCAACGCCGAATATTCCCCTCCCTGATCCTGCGCATGGGCCCGGGCCAGACTGGGCAACAGGATGGTCCCCAGCGCGGCGCCCAACAATCCCGTCGGGAACTCCATCAGACGATCCGCAAAAAACAACCAGGACACGCTGCCCGTTGGCAGATAAGAAGAAAACAACGTACTCAACACCAGACTGATTTGCCCCACCGATACGCCCACCACAGCAGGCCCCATCAGCACCAGGACCCGACGCACCCCCGGATCCGACAGGTTCCAGTGCCAGCACGGCAACATGCCGATGCGCTTCAGGAACGGTACCTGAAACAGCAACTGCAAGACCCCTCCGGCCACGGCGCCCCAAGCCAGCGCGGCAATGGGCGGATGAAAATCAGACACCAATACCAGCATGAAAAAAAGCAAGGCCACATTGAGCCAGACCGGCGTGAGAGCCGGTACCCAAAAGCGCTGCCAGGTGTTGAGAATCCCTGCCGACAACGCGACCAGGGCGATGAAAAAAATGTACGGGAAGGTGATTCGCAACAGATGCGCAGTGAGCGCAAATTTTGCCGGATCGCGCTGAAAACCGGGAGCGGACAACGCGACGATTTGCGGCGCAAACAGCATGCCCAGCACCGTGGTGACAAGCAAGGCTACCCCCAAGACGCTGGCCACGTTGTTCACCAACCGCCGCGCTGACTCGTCGCCCTCCTGGGTACGGCGCGCCGCCAACAAAGGCACAAATGCTTGTGAAAAAGCCCCTTCGGCAAACAGGCGTCGCAACAGGTTGGGCAGGCGAAACGCGACCACAAAGGCATCGGTGGTTCCCGCCGCGCCAAATACATGGGCCACCACCACATCCCGAAGAAAACCCAGGATGCGGGAGAGCAAGGTCATGCTGCTGGTTTGGGCTAGCGCTTTAAGGAGATTCATCGTGTCCCCAGAATCCGGTATAATACACGTCTTCAACGGCGCTGATGTAGCTCAGCTGGTAGAGCAACTGATTCGTAATCAGTAGGTCGGAGGTTCGACTCCTCTCATCAGCACCATAAAATCAATAGGTTGCGAGATAAAACAGATGACAAACTCGCAGCCTAAATCAAATAAAGCGGCAATTAAGCGGCAAAATCCCCCTCATTTCACAGTAAAATTCTCCTGATTTTTTATCGTAACGAGCCTTAAAAAGTCGATCATCTCAACTTTTTTCGCACCCGTGATGATTACTCAAAGCGAGAAATTGGGATACACATAGGCTACAAATATCCCTTTCTTATGCCGTCGAAGTAGAACCGGTTTACGCGCTGAAACCGAGAGAAGTGGCTCGGCGAAACTGAACAGGTCGGATAAGTGCATTATAGGGGTTTTGTGCTGCGGCAAGAAAGCCGTGGAAGGAGACCCATATGAGCAAATCATCCGGGCGACGGACACGTCGCGTATT
>JAJYQG010000045.1 GCA_021794775.1 Pseudomonadota bacterium | reverse complement strand
ACCCCGCGATTCCGGAAGCTGTCCGTGAAGGCATTCTCAAGGGTATGTACTGCCTCCATGACCAGGCAAAAGCCAAGGGCCCTTGTGTCCAGTTGCTGGGATCGGGAACGATTCTGCGTGAAGTCGAAGCCGCGGCTCTCCTGCTCTCCGAAGACTGGGGCGTTTCCAGTCAAGTCTGGAGTTGTCCCAGCTTCAACGAGTTGGCCCGGGAAGGCCATGCTACCCAGCGCCATAACCGCCACCACCCAACGCTTCCGCCGCACGTGCCTCACGTCACGGCTTGCCTCAGCAACACGCGGGGTCCCGTCATCGCTGCCAGCGATTACATCAAGACCTTTACCGAGCAAATCCGTCCCTTTGTCCCACGTCGCTATGTCACCCTGGGCACCGATGGTTTCGGGCGTTCCGACACCCGCACCAAGCTGCGCCACTTTTTCGAGGTGGACCGGTACTACCTCGTCGAGGCGGCGCTTCACGCCTTGGTTGAAGAAGGGACATTGCCTTCCGAACGCTTGGTCGAAGCCCAGCAACGCTACGGCCTCGATCCCGACAAACCTCACCCCACAACGGTATAAATCGTGTCCAACGCAAATAACACATTGTTCAAACAGATCAAGGAATTGTTATTCGGACCAGCGCGCGATCCGTTCGCTCCGGAAACTCGCCAGCATATTGCCCTGATGGCTTTTTTTGCCTGGGTTGGCTTAGGGGCGGACGGACTGTCGTCCTCGGCCTATGGTCCTGAGGAAGCCTTCAAGGCACTCGGAACCCATACCCATCTGAGCCTCTACCTGGCCCTTGCGACGGCCTTCACGGTATTCCTGATTTCCACCGCCTACAACCAGGTTATCGAACTGTTTCCGACCGGGGGCGGGGGCTACAAGGTCGCCACCCAACTGATTGGCCCTCATGCAGGCCTGGTCAGCGGGGCAGCCCTCATCGTCGATTACGTCCTCACCATCGCCATCTCGGTGGCCAGCGGAGTGGATGCGGTATTCAGCACCATGCCCCCATCATGGCAGGCCCATAAATTGCTGGTGGAGCTCGCCCTGACGGTGTTCCTGATTTTTCTGAACCTGCGCGGCGTCAAAGAAAGCATCACCGTGCTAACCCCGATCTTCATGGGGTTTGTGGTATCGCATATCCTGATCATCGTCTATGGCGTAGCCATCCGCGCCAATGAAATTCCAGCCATCGTTACCCAGACGCTGCACGAGACCTCATCGCTGGCTGGACAAATGGGATGGGTGTTCGTCGCCTCCCTGTTTTTGCGCGCTTATTCCCTGGGTGGAGGAACCTACACCGGGATCGAGGCCGTTTCGAACAATGTCCAGGGACTCAAGGAACCCCGCGTCCATACCGGCAAACTCACCATGTTCTACATGGCTTCTTCCCTGGCCTTCACCGCCGGGGGGATCATCCTGCTCTATCTTCTGTGGCAGGCCGTGCCATCGGCCAGCGGAGAGACCCTGAATGCCGTGGCCTTTCGCTCGGTCATTGCTTCACTGGGCCTGGGTTCGGGAGCTTCCTATCTGATCCTGACCACGGTGCTGGTGCTCGAAGGCGCATTGTTGTATGTCGCCGCCAACACCGGGTTGCTCGGCGGCCCGGCCGTACTGGCCAACATGGCCAACGATCGTTGGGTACCCAGTCAGTTCAGCTCCCTCTCCAGCCGCCTCGTCACCAAGTACGGCATCTTGATCATGGGGCTGGCCTCGATTCTGATCCTGCTCTGGAGCGGCGGAGTGGTTGACCTGCTGGCCGTGCTCTACAGCATCAATGTTTTCCTCACGTTCAGCCTTTCTCTCCTGGGCTTGACCCTGTACTGGTGGAAACATCACGAACATCCCCATTGGGCCTTGCGACTGTTTATTTCTCTCGTGGGACTCGTGGTCTGCACCAGCATCCTCGTGGTCACCCTGATAGAAAAGTTCTTTGATGGCGGCTGGATGACCGCCGTGATCACCAGCGGCGTCATTGTGTTATGCCTGCTGATCAAGAAGCATTACCGCGAAACCGAAGCCCAACTGGCCAAGGCCGATACACTGCTGGCTTCTTTTCCCGCCCAACCGATCGAAACTGAGCCCGCATTGGACGTCGATGCTCCGACGGCAGTTTTTTTCATCAATCGCTCGAAAGGTTCGGGAATGCATACCCTGCTCTGGGTTCAGCGCTTGTTTCCCGGAACTTACCGCAACTTCATTTTCATCAGTGTGGGCGCGGTGGATACCAAAAGCTATGGTGGAGAAGGCTCCATCGAGGGACTGCGTGAGGCCGTTCATGCCTCCTGCGACTATTACGTCAATTTCTGCCATCAGCACGGCTTGGCGTCCAAGTCTTATGAGGCCTACGGCACAGACCCGATTGCCGAACTCACGCGCCTGGCACAACAGGTCCATGAGCATTTCCCCAACAGCATCTTTTTTGCCAGCAAGCTGATTTTTGTTCACGATAACTGGTTCACGCGCATCCTGCACAACCAAACCGCGCTCCAGATGCAGCGCATTCTCCACCTCCAGGGAATGACCATGGTTATCCTGCCCATGAAGGTGGAATAAATCCGCGGCAATGTCTCGCCCCATTCATACGCTGCTTCACCTGCCCCGTAGCGCCAAACGACTGCTGGTTCTGCTGGTCGATGCCAGCCTTTGCATCCTGACCATCTGGCTCTCTTTATGCCTGCGATACGAATCCTGGATTTCTCTCGCCAATCCTCCCTATCCCTGGGTCGCACTCGCGTCGGTAGGATTGGCCCTGCCGTTGTTCATCGTCTTTGGGTTGTACCGCGCCATCTTTCGCTACAGCGGCTGGCCCGCACTGATGGCCGTAACCCGTGCCGTGACCGTTTACGGGCTGCTGTTCGCCGCCATCTTCACTGCCCATAGTTTTGCCGCCATCCCACGCACCATCGGCATCCTTCAACCCGTCTTGCTGCTGCTCACCGTTGGCGCTTCACGGGCTTTCGCCAGCTACTGGCTGGGCGGAGCGTACCATGCCATCCTGCGCCGTTCCAGCTTACCATCTGCCGTCATTTATGGTGCAGGCGAAGCTGGACGACAACTGGCCTCAGCCTTGAGCCACAGCTCCGAGCTGCGCGTCGTGGCCTTTCTTGACGACGCCCCTTCGCTCAAGGACCAAATTCTCAACGGGTTGACCATTTACGCCCCCGCCGACTTGCCGGATCTTGTCACCACCCTGGGCATCCAGAAAGTGCTCCTGGCCCTGCCTTCCGTGCCGCGCAAACGACGGCAACAAATCCTTGACCAGATCATGCCGCTGCATGTCAATGTCCAGACCCTGCCCAGCGTTTCCGACCTTGCTCACGGGCGCCTGAGCATTGCCGACTTGCGCGAGCCCGACATCGAGGACCTGCTCGGACGAGATCCGGTCCCCCCCGATGCCGCGCTGTTCAACCGCCATAATGCAGGACAGGTTGTACTGGTCACCGGAGCAGGCGGTTCCATCGGCAGCGAATTGTGCCACCAAATCCTCACCGCCCAACCGGCCCACCTCCTGCTCCTCGAGCAAAGCGAATTTGCCCTGTACGAGATTCATCAGCGACTTGCTCCTCTTTGCCAGGAACTGAACATCCAACTTACCCCGCTGCTCGGCTCGGTCACGGATGAAGGACGATTGCAGTCTATCCTGCAACATTGGCAACCTCACACCTTGTACCATGCCGCTGCCTACAAACATGTCCCGCTGGTGGAACATAACATGGTACCCGGGCTGTACAACAATGTTTGGGGCACCTGGATCTGCGCCAGCATGGCCGCCGCCAACAACGTCAAGCATTTTGTTCTCATCAGCACGGATAAGGCGGTTCGCCCCACCAACGTCATGGGCGCCAGCAAGCGTCTGGCCGAAATGATCCTGCAAGCCTTGTCCCCCCGCCATCCGGACACATGTTTCAGCATGGTGCGCTTTGGCAATGTGCTGGGCTCTTCCGGCTCGGTGGTGCCGCTTTTTCGTGCGCAAATCCGCGCGGGTGGACCGATCACCATTACCCACCAGGACGTCACGCGCTACTTCATGACCATCCCGGAAGCCGCGCAGCTCGTCATCCAGGCTGCTGCCATGGCCATAGGCGGGGATGTGTTTGTTCTCGACATGGGCGACCCCGTACGCATCGTCGATCTGGCACGGCGCATGATCGAGCTGTCGGGACTGACGGTCCTGGATGCTGACAATCCGGAGGGGGATATTGCCCTGGAAATCACCGGATTGCGCCCCGGAGAAAAGCTTTACGAGGAACTGCTCATCGGGGACGCTCCTCAAGCGACGCAGCATCCCCGCATTCTCAAGGCCCATGAAGCCCATTGGCCTTGGGAGTCCCTCGAACCCAAGCTGGTCAAGCTCAAAGAAGCCTTGGTCCATTCCGATTTCGACGAACTGCGCCAACTGCTCATGACGCTCGTCGCTGGCTACCAACCCGCTTCCCGGATCACCGACTGGCTGGCGTCAGTCCCACGCCAAGCCGACCGGGAACTTTAACAGGACCCTGTGGGTCGAAGGGCCATCGAGCCCTTGTTCAGGAGTCCCCATCATGACCTTGCGCCTGTCTTCCTGGATGCTGCCCGGCCTCCTGATTCTCAGCAGCCTATCGACACCCGCATCGGCGTGGGAAAGAGGATGGGGTTGGGGCGGCGCCGGGTTCATCGCCGGTGCCATGGTCGGTGCGCAGTTGGCTTCTCCCTACCGCTACTATGGGTACGGTTATCCCTACTATGCTGCCCCAGTCGTCTACAACGCAGCACCCGTTGTGGTTCAGGCGCCTCAGCCGGCTTACGTGCCTCAAAGCCCACCACCACGCCAAGCCGCGCCGATGATGCAAGCGTCGGATAACAACAGCTGGTACTACTGTTCTTCAGCCAAAGGCTACTATCCCTACGTCAAGCAATGCCCTGAACCTTGGCAAAGGGTTCCTGCAAGCCCCGCGCCACCAGCAGATCCAAACCAGCCACCGGGTCGCTGAACCGCGGGCCCATTCCCTGGCTTCCCGCTGACGCTTGACGGATTCACGCTTCAACTCACCCAACACCTGCGAAGCTGCCCTATGGGTGCGCATGAGATGATCGCGATGCCACGATACCTGAACTTCTGAGCGGCACAGCCCATGATGAGGCCCCCCTCATGCGCATCCTGATGACCGGCGGCACCGGCTTGATCGGCCGTGCCCTTTGCGCCCTGTGGGCCGCCCAGGGACATGAATTGCTCGTGCTGAGCCGGCGCCCTGATCAGGTACCCCGGCTGTGCGCCGGTGCCTGCGGCCTGGGCATGCTGCAGGGGCTCGGGCGTATCGATGCGGTCATCAACCTGGCCGGCGCACCCATCGCCGACCGTCCTTGGACCGCCAGCCGCCGCAAACTGCTCTGGCGCTCCCGCATCGAGTCGACAAGCCAGCTTGTGCAATGGATGGCCCAGCAACCGCAGCAGCCGCCCCTGCTGCTGTCGGCTTCGGCGGCGGGCTGGTACGGCGACGCTGGCGAGCAACTGCTGGACGAGCGCAGCGTGCCCGCATCGACGGACTTCGGCGCCCTGCTCTGCGAAGCTTGGGAGCAGGAGGCTCTGCGCGCCGCCGCTGGCCGTGGCTGCGGGATTCGCC